>JASFWO010000013.1:0-10836 GCA_050049275.1 Flavobacteriaceae bacterium
TTTGCATATGAAACAACTTCAAAGGCATTTTTTTTAAGCTTGCCGTTTTCGGATTCGGTTAATACAAGTATAGACATTGATTTTTTTATAGGACTTTAGCTTCGTTTTGTAATAGATCAATTAACTGGTCTAGATCATCTGCTGCAATGAGTTTAACATTGGCTTTTGGTGCAGGCTTTTCGAACTTACTGACTGTTGTGTTTGCATTGATGTCTTTGGCAGGAATGACCTCAAATGGCTTTTGTCGTGCTTGCATGATACCTCTCATGTTCGGGATTTTTAAATCGGTTTCTTCTACCAATCCTTTTTGCGCTCCAATAATTAAGGGTAATTGGGTTTTTAATGTTTCTGATCCGCCATCCATCTCACGAACTGCAACAGCCTCTTTGCCATCAATTTTTAAACCAACACAGGTATTGACAAACGCATATCCAAGCACTGAGGCCATCATTCCAGGCACCATTCCTCCATTGTAATCAATGGATTCTCGGCCGGCGATGATTAGATCATATGGGTTTTCTTTAACAAAATTTGCGATCTGATGAGCTACAACAAAACCATCTGTTGCGTCTGTATCGATGCGAAGCGCTTTATCTGCGCCAATGGCCAAGGCCTTGCGTAGGGTAGGGTCAGCGTTTGATCTGCCGACATGTATCACATCTACAGTTGCGCCTTGCTGTTCTTTGAACCAAATGGCTCGCGTTAGGCCAAATTCGTCGTTGGGGTTGATGACAAACTGCACACCCTGTTTATCAAACTTCGTGTCGTTTTCGATAAAATTTATTTTGGATGTTGTGTCAGGTACATTGCTGATGCAAACAAGTATTTTCATCTAGAAATTTTGAAATGTAAATATACAAAAAAGAGAATAAATACTATGCACGCATAATATTTTTCTTATAATTCAAAAAATTGCTTAAATGGTTTAATTATTACTATTTTTGCGCAGTCAAAAAAAAAGCATGAGAACCATCCAGTTTAGAGAAGCTATTTGTGAAGCGATGTCGGAAGAAATGCGCAGAGATGAAAGCATTTACCTTATGGGAGAAGAAGTAGCTGAATACAATGGCGCTTACAAAGCTTCAAAAGGCATGTTAGATGAGTTTGGTGAAAAGCGTGTTATCGACACACCGATTTCTGAATTGGGTTTTGCTGGAATTGGGGTTGGTTCTACCATGACGGGAAATCGACCCATTATTGAGTTTATGACATTTAACTTTGCTTTGGTAGGCATAGATCAAATCATCAACAACGCTGCCAAAATTCGCCAAATGTCTGGTGGTCAATTTCCTTGTCCAATAGTATTTAGAGGTCCAACTGCCTCTGCAGGTCAGTTAGCCGCAACACACTCACAGGCTTTTGAAAGTTGGTATGCCAATTGTCCTGGCCTAAAGGTAATAGTTCCTTCAAACCCTTACGATGCCAAAGGGTTGCTTAAGGCCGCCATTCGTGATGATGACCCCGTTATTTTTATGGAGTCAGAACAAATGTATGGTGATAAGGGTGAAGTTCCCGAAGGGGAATATGTTCTGCCCATAGGCGTAGCAGATGTTAGACGTCAAGGAACCGATGTGACAATTGTTTCCTTTGGTAAAATATTCAAGGAAGCCACAGCGGCAGCTGACATCCTTGC
Organism: Flavobacteriaceae bacterium; assembly: GCA_050049275.1. Classification (GTDB taxonomy): domain Bacteria; phylum Bacteroidota; class Bacteroidia; order Flavobacteriales; family Flavobacteriaceae; genus UBA724. Next base: position 1,634 of record JASFWO010000013.1, read on the forward strand.
TCAAGAAAATATTTCTTGTGATCTTATTGATTTGCGCACTGTCAGACCTCTAGATATAAATACCATCATTGAGTCTGTCAAAAAAACCAATCGTTTGGTCATTTTAGAAGAAGCATGGCCTTTTGGTAATGTCTCAACAGAGATTACTTATCAGGTTCAACAACAAGCCTTTGATTTTCTTGACGCGCCAATTATTAAAATAAACACCGCAGACACTCCTGCGCCCTATTCTCCAGTTCTTTTGGCTGAATGGCTACCCAATCGAGATGATGTAGTCAAGGCAGTTAAAAAAGTGCTACTCTAAAAAATAAACCAACATAATTATTATGAAAAATACAGTATTATACATTCCTTTATTATTAGCCGTAATCGGTTTGATTGTGATGTACGTTCAATCTCTTTGGGTACGTAAACAGTCCGTAGGCGATGACAAAATGAAAAGCATTTCAGAGAGCATAAAGCAAGGTGCTTTGGCTTTCTTAAGTGCGGAATACAGATTATTATTCATTTTTGTCATAATTGCTTCCGTGGCTTTGTTTGGAATCTCTACTGTTGTAGAAACGACAAGTTGGTTGATTGTTCCAGCTTTTATCATAGGTGCTGTGTTTTCGGCTCTTGCTGGGAACATTGGTATGCGAATTGCTACCGAAGCCAACGCACGAACTGCTGAGGCTGCTAAGACAAGCTTACCACAAGCTCTGAAAATTTCTTTCGGAGGTGGTACAGTCATGGGACTTGGAGTGGCTGGTTTGGCTGTTTTTGGTCTTAGTTTGATATTCATTCTCCTCTTGGGTAAATTCATGGATGGCGCAAATGACTTTTACATCAACATGACGGTCGTACTTGAATCTCTTGCTGGCTTCTCCTTGGGTGCAGAATCCATCGCTCTTTTTGCTCGTGTAGGAGGCGGAATTTATACCAAAGCTGCTGATGTTGGAGCCGATTTGGTTGGTAAAGTCGAAGCGGGAATTCCTGAAGACGATCCAAGAAACCCTGCTACCATTGCCGATAACGTTGGTGACAATGTAGGGGATGTTGCCGGTATGGGTGCCGATTTGTTTGGTAGCTATGTAGCCACTGTATTGGCATCTATGGTTTTAGGTAACTACATCATTAGAGATATGAGCCTCGATCAGGGCAGTCAGTTCTCGGATGCTTTTAACGGCATGGGCCCTATACTATTGCCTTTGGTCTTAGCAGGTGTAGGAATCATTGCGTCAATTTTGGGTACTTTATTTATTCGTATTAAAGACAATAGTGCAAAAGAAGCACAGGTCCAAAAAGCCCTTAATACTGGAAACATATTTGCCATCCTTATTACTTTGGTTGCTTCATGGTTTTTAATCGATTTTCTTCTTCCTGAAACCATCAATGGAATGCAGTTTTTTGGAGAGGGTGCCAAGGACATCCCATCGACCAATGTATTTTATGCGACCATAGTTGGGTTGGGTGTTGGATATCTAATCTCCATGTTTACAGAGTATTATACAGCCTTAGGTAAGAAACCAGTGATGGACATCGTCCAAAATTCCTCTACTGGCGCAGCCACCAACATAATTGCAGGTTTGTCAGTGGGAATGATCTCAACAGCCTCTTCTGTGTTGTTGTTTGCAGCTGCCATTTGGGGCTCTTATGCATTGGCAGGTTTTTACGGTGTTGCGATTGCTGCCTCGGCTATGATGGCAACTACCGCGATGCAATTGGCTATTGACGCCTTCGGACCCATTGCAGATAACGCTGGTGGGGTTGCCGAAATGAGCGAATTGCCTAAAGAAGTCCGCGAACGTACCGATATTTTAGATTCTGTAGGTAACACCACAGCTGCTATCGGTAAAGGGTTTGCAATTGCCTCTGCCGCTCTTACGGCATTGGCCCTATTTGCTGCCTATGTAACCTTTACAGGAATTGACGGTATCAATATTTTTAAAGCAGATGTACTTGCTGCTTTGTTTATTGGAGGGATGATCCCTGTTGTGTTCTCTGCTTTGGCTATGAAGTCTGTGGGGAAAGCAGCCATGGAAATGGTACAAGAAGTACGCCGACAGTTTAGAGAAATCCCCGGTATTTTAGAAGGCAAAGCCACCCCTGACTACGCAAAGTGTGTGGCCATCTCTACCAATGCAGCTTTAAAAGAAATGTTGTTACCTGGTTTGATTACCATCGTAACTCCGATAGTGATTGGTTTGGTCATGGGGCCAGAGGCACTGGGAAGTTATATGGCTGGTGTAGCAGTCTCAGGTGTATTATGGGCCATCTTTCAAAACAATGCCGGTGGTGCTTGGGACAACGCGAAAAAATCGTTTGAAGCAGGTGTCGAAATCAATGGAAAAATTGAAAAGAAAGGATCCGATGCCCATAAAGCAGCTGTTACGGGAGACACCGTTGGAGATCCATTCAAGGACACTTCTGGTCCTTCAATGAACATTCTTATCAAACTTACATGTTTGGTAGGTCTTGTGATAGCCCCCATCTTAGGAGATGGTCATGGTCATGAGGCTGTAGCACAGCAATATGAAAAAAGCATTCAAGTTGAACTTACTACATCGGTTGAGGGTGAAACGATAGCAACTGTAACCACCGTAAAAACCAAAGATGGAGAAACCACTGAAACCATTGAGGTCTTTGAAGGAGGTGAAGCTGAAGTAAAAGCTAAAATTGATGCGTTGACTACTCAATCTTAAAAAAAAGTACCTAAAAAATAAAAGGCGCCATTTGGCGCCTTTTTTATTTTTTGAATAATCCGTGGAGTTGACTATCTATCTGTTCTATAATTTTTCCTAGATCTTCGGGGTTGTCAACAAAATTTAAATCATCTACATCAAAAGTGATCAGTTTGCCTTTATCGTATCCGTGTATCCACGCCTCATAGCGCTCATTTAAGCGACTGAGGTATTCGATACTTATGGAGTTTTCATAAGCGCGGCCTCTTTTGTGTATTTGATCGACCAAGTTTGGGATCGAGCTTCTTAGATAGATCAATAAATCTGGACCTTTTACCAAAGATTCCATCAGATCAAAAAGTGCACCATAGTTTTCAAAATCCCGATGAGTCATCAATCCCATAGCGTGCAAGTTTGGAGCAAAAATATGGGCATCTTCGTAGATGGTTCGATCTTGAATGACGGTTTTTTTATTTTGATGTATTTCAAGAATTTGTCTAAATCGGCTGTTTAGAAAATATACTTGCAGGTTAAAAGACCAGCGCTCCATTTCAGCATAAAAATCATCTAAGTATGGATTTTGTACGACATCCTCATACTGAGGTTCCCACTGATAATGCTTGGCTAATAGTTCTGTAAGTGTTGTTTTTCCGGCACCTATGTTACCGGCCACAGCAATATGCATAATAGATGATTTTAATTAAAGTCTAAAAATATAAAATTCATACTAGAGTTAGATACTTAATATTGATTTCTATACAACTTTATTTCATCTCCCTTATGAATAATAATCTAATACCTAAGATTTGCCAAAAAGAGAAAATAATTTTTAACCCCGTCCTGAATTATGTCTATCTTTGGAAAATAAACCTACAACAATGAAACAAACTCTAATTATATTTTTTAGCGTATTCTTTTTCGCTTCTTCAAATGCACAACTGTTTGGAGACATAGACAACTTACTTCGAGCATCTGAAGCTGATGCAGCTATTTTGGCTGAAGACTACACCCGACCTTTGGGTAAAGCACTTATTTATGGATTGAATTCAGGTTGGGCCAGCAGTGCCAAGACCCATAAAAAATTAGGATTTGACCTTACGATTGGTGTGGCCACTCCGTTCACTCCAGAGGCTGATGAATCTTTTATGCCAGAAGGGTTAACTTCCATACAAACTCCCTCTAGCAATTTACCCACCATTTTTGGTGAAGGGCAACCCACGGATTTAAATGTAACCCTCCCCGCAGATGGCGTCCGTCCTGAACTCACTGGAACCCTCACCTTTCCAGGTGGTTATAAAGACGAGTTGCCTGCCAATACACTGCCGGCACCCTTTGTTCAAGCGGGCTTAGGATTGTTTTTCGATACAGATCTCATAGTGCGTTATGTGCCTGAAATCGAAAGAGAGGGAACAAATTTCAATTTGTTTGGCTTAGGTTTAAAGCACAATCTTATGCAGTATTTTGGACCACTCGACAAGTTGCCACTAAATGTCTCTCTATTGGCAGCATTTACACAGACAGAAATGACCTATGACATCCCTGAGGGCGAAAACCAACAAATCGCATTTGATGTCAATGCCTACACAGTGCAAGCGCTGGCTTCTGTAGACCTACCCATTATCAGTGTTTTTGGAGGCGTTGGTTATAGTGCTGGAACTTCAAATTTGAAAGTTTTAGGAAATTATGACCTACCATATACAATAAAAGAAACAGGTTTAGATTATTCAGTACCCTTAAGCGATCCCTTAGACCTCTCCTATGATGCCAGTGGGATGATGGGCGTTGTGGGTATGAGAATGAACCTGTTGTTTTTAAAGATTTTTGCTAACTACACCCTTCAGGAATACAATACTTTGACTGCAGGGATTTCGCTTAGTTTTCGTTAAATAATACAAAAAACATTTTGATGTTTATAAGTGCGTTGTATATTTGCAAGGCAAAAGAGGATGGATTTGACTGATTGCAACCTCTCTAAAAAAGTGCTAAAGCAGTGGTTGCTTTACCCAAGACGAGTATTAGTCAAATCCCCAAAAAGCAACCGAATATGGCTTATTTTTTTACATCTGAATCTGTTTCTGAAGGGCATCCCGACAAAGTTGCTGATCAGATTAGTGATGCTTTATTAGATCATTTTCTGGCATTTGACCCTGACAGCAAAGTCGCTTGCGAAACCCTAGTCACCACTGGCCAAGTGGTTTTGTCTGGTGAGGTAAAAAGCACCACATATCTCGATGTACAAAACATTGCACGTCAAACCATCAACCGAATCGGTTATACAAAAGGGGAATATCAGTTTTCTGGAGACTCTTGTGGCGTAGTTTCATTGATTCATGAACAGTCACAGGATATCAATCGAGGAGTAGATCGATCCAAAAAAGAAGAACAAGGAGCCGGAGATCAAGGTATTATGTTTGGATATGCATCTAACGAAACAGACAATTACATGCCTTTGCCTTTGGCTATTTCACATAAAATTCTTGAGATATTGGCTGATTTTCGTCATTCGGGAGATGTGATTCCATACCTGCGACCTGATGCCAAATCGCAGGTTACTATCGAATATAGTGACGATCATAAACCATTACGTATAGACAATATTGTCATTTCTACCCAACATGACGATTTTGATGAGGATGCTGAAATGTTAGCCCGTATCAAAAAAGACGTTATTGGTCTTGTCATTCCAAAAGTCATAGCTTCTTTTAATGAAAGAGTACAAAAGCTTTTTAATCAAGACATCATATACCATATTAACCCCACAGGCAAATTTGTCATAGGAGGTCCTCACGGAGACACAGGTCTGACAGGACGAAAAATCATTGTAGATACTTATGGTGGTAAAGGCGCTCATGGAGGAGGTGCTTTTAGTGGAAAAGACCCAAGTAAAGTAGATCGTAGTGCGGCTTATGCAGCACGTCATATGGCTAAAAATGCAGTTGCAGCTGGAGTCTGTGATGAGATACTGGTGCAATTGAGTTATGCCATTGGTGTTGCCAAACCCACTTCTGTTTTCGTGGACACCTATGGGACCGCTAAAGTCGACTTGACAGATGGTCAGATTGCTGAACGCCTTCAAACCGCTTTTGACTTAACTCCTTATGGTATCGAAAAACGCCTCAAACTACGAACGCCTATCTACTTAGAGACCGCTGCATATGGTCACATGGGCAGAACGCCCAGAGTGGTCAAAAAAGTTTTTGAGTCTCTATACAATGGAAAAACTGAGATTGAGGTAGCCCTTTTCCCTTGGGAAAAATTAGATGCTGTCCAAGACATTCAACAAATATTTAACATCAATAACTAACTTATGAGTACACAACAATTTTCAACAGATGCTTTGCACGCAGGGCATGATGTAACAACCACTCAAGGTACCCGTGCGGTTCCTATTTATCAATCAACATCTTATGTGTTTAATGATACCGATCATGCAGCCAATTTATTTGCGCTTGCAGAACCAGGTTATATTTACACTCGATTAAACAACCCTACAGCCGATATATTGGAGCAGCGTATGGCCGCTCTCGAAGGCGGTATAGCTGCGGTAGCTACGGCTTCTGGAACTTCAGCCATTAGCACTGCGTTGTTAGTACTGCTTAAGGCAGGTGATCATATTGTAGCTTCAAACAGTTTGTACGGAGGTACTTACAACATGCTTAAGGTAATGATGCCTCGTTTGGGAATCACCACTACATTTGTGGATTCCGAGGACCCAAAAAACTTTGCAGCAGCTGTTCAAGACAACACGCGATTGTTTTTTGCAGAATCATTGGGGAATCCCAAGTTAGATGTGCTAGACCTTAAAGCCATTTCTGCGGAGGCAAAAGCCGCCAAAGTACCCTTTATGGTAGACAATACAGTAGCTACACCAGCTCTGCTTAAGCCTATTGAGCATGGTGCGAATATTGTCATCCACTCGTTGACCAAATATGCCAACGGAAATGGTACCGCTATGGGTGGTGTGATTGTTGATGCAGGAACCTTTGATTGGTCCAACGGAAACTTCCCTGAGTTCACTTCGCCCTCAGCAGGCTATCATGGTTTGGTGTTACACGAAGCATTAGGCCCTGCGGCGTACATAGCCAAAGTTCGTATTGAAGGTCTACGTGATATAGGTGCTGCTATCAGCCCGTTCAACGCGTTTCAAATCATTCAAGGCCTTGAGACTTGGGAGGTGCGCATGCAAAAGCACAGTCAAAACGCTTTAGAACTTGCCCAATGGCTTCAAGATCAAGATCAAGTAGCATGGGTGAGCTATCCTGGGCTAAAAGGAGGGAAATACTATGATTTAGCCCAAAGCTATTTGCCAAAGGGTCAAAGCGGGATATTGACTTTTGGTCTTAAAGGAGGTTTTGATGCTGCCAAAACCGTGGTAAACAAAACTCAATTGTTTTCACTTTTGGCAAACATCGGGGATACCAAATCTTTGGTGATTCACCCTGCTAGTACCACACACCAACAATTGTCTGAAGAGGAACAAGCCACCACAGGTGTGACTCAAGATTTGGTGCGTTTGTCAGTTGGTTTGGAGGACATTGCTGACCTCAAAGCAGATCTTAAACAAGCGTTTGATAGTCTATAAAATCACAATAAAGCAATACCAATGTCAGAAAGAAAGTACATAGACTTTCCGAAATACAAAACCTTATCGGGCAACCAAATGGATTTGAAAATCTCTTACAAATCCTTTGGCTGTCCTATGGGGACTGCTCCAGTGGTATTGGTCAATCATTCTCTAACTGGAAACGCTGACGTTACGGGAGAAGAGGGTTGGTGGCCACAAATAATAGGCCCAGACAAATTGATAGACACTCATACCTATACCGTTTTGGCTTTCAATTTTCCAGGAAATGGTGATGATAATTATCTCATTGAAGACTACGAGCACCTGATACTCCGTGACATTGCTTTTTTGGTCAAAGCAGCTTTAGATAAGCTTAAGATAGACAAACTGTATGCTGCCATAGGAGGTTCTATTGGGGGAGCCTTGGCGTGGGAGTTGGCCGCATCATTTCCAAATCTAATCCAGAATCTAGTGCCCATCGCCTGCGATTGGAAAACTTCGGATTGGGTATTGGCGCATACCTTGCTTCAAGATCAAATCTTAAAAAACTCTAACCAACCCCTTTACGATGCGCGCATACATGCCATGTTGTGTTATCGTACTCCTGAATCTTTCAAGTTTCGTTTTAACAGGACCATCAACACTGAAAAAGATATTTTTAATATTGACAGTTGGTTGTTTTACCATGGAGAAAAACTCGAGAAAAGATTTCATCTCCAAGCTTATAAGTTGATGAATCATCTGTTACGGACCATTGATATCACCCAAGATCGAGGTTCCTTTGAGCAGATTGTTGAGCAGATTTCCGCCAATATATACTTAGTTTCAATCGATTCAGATTTGTTTTTTACCGATGAAGAAAACAGAGAGACCTACAAAGGTCTTATGAGCTACAAACAGAACCTGCACTATAAAACCATTAAATCCATTCATGGACATGATGCTTTTCTGATTGAGTTTGATCAATTGAATGAGCTCCTTCAGCCTGTTTTTGCAAACCCTAAAACTTAATTTTTATGAAAATCGAACTTACACATCAATCAGACTATCATGCCACGATTACCGATAACCGTGGTTATACCATCGATATCGACAACAAATCTGTAGACAATCCAAAGGGAGCAAGTCCAATGGAGCTGTTGCTTATGGGCTTGGCTGGTTGTAGCAGCATTGATATTGTGCACATTCTTGATAAGCAAAAGATCAAACCGGATAGCCTTAAAATTGAAGTTCATGGAAATCGCCAAGTTGATGCAACACCTGCCTTGTTCACGGATATTCATGCGACGGTCAAGGTAACCGGAGATGTCAAACCAGATCGTATATACAGAGCGGCTAAACTCTCCTTTGAAAAATACTGCTCAGTTTCTAAAACTTTAGAAGCTACTGCCAAAATCACTTTTTCCGTAATCGTAAATGATGCATTTTATGAGTCATAAAAATAAATTTGAAACCGACGCGATTCGAACGCAACTAGAGCGTTCTCAATTTCAGGAACACAGCAATCCTCTATTTCTCACTTCAAGCTTTGTTTTTGAAGATGCAGAAGAGATGCGTGCTGCTTTTGCTGAAGAGAAAGAACGCAATGTGTACAGCCGTTTCACCAATCCGAACACCTCAGAATTTGTTCAAAAAATGTGTGCTTTAGAAGGCGCTGAGGATGGCTATGCTTTTGCCTCAGGTATGGGAGCTATTTTTTCTTCTTTCGCGGCCTTGCTAAACGCGGATGATCACATTCTATCTGCTCGAGCGATTTTTGGATCTACACATAGTTTGTTCACCAAATTTTTTCCTAAATGGAAAATCGAAACCACCTATTTTGATGCTTCGGATATCGATCAATTGGATGTCTTGGTTCGGCCTACTACCAAAGTTCTTTATGTAGAATCTCCGACCAATCCTGGTTTACAAGTTTTAGACCTAGATAGATTGGGTCAATTTGCAAAAAAACACAACCTCATTTTTGTAGTAGACAACTG
>JASFWO010000123.1:0-3545 GCA_050049275.1 Flavobacteriaceae bacterium
CTTTTTGGAGCTCAATTTGGTTATAGTCTTCGGTGTTCATAAAATGAAAAGCATCCCCATCATTGTACAAAAACTGAAACTTTCTTGTTTCAACACGAACATCCTCAATTTTATGTCCTGCAGAAAAAGTGTTATCAATAACTTTTCCAGAAGTTACACTTTTGAGCTTGGTACGAACAAACGCCGGCCCTTTTCCAGGTTTGACATGTAGAAATTCTACAATTTTATAAATATCATTGTTGTACCTGATGCACAAACCTTTTCGTATGTCTGAAGTTGATGCCATAATGTTATGATTGTGAATACCCTTTCATAATACCTCTTTGTGAGTCACGGATAAATTGTAGTATTTCGTCACGTTCAGCTGATATTTCCATTTCCGCTTCTATAATCTGAACAGCTTGGGTATTATTATAACTTTTTTGGTAAAGAATGCGGTATATGTTTTGAATCTCGCGAATTTTTTCAGTCTCAAAGCCTCTTCTTCTTAGACCTACTGAATTGACTCCTACATAAGAGATTGGCTCACGAGCAGCTTTTGCAAAGGGCGGGATGTCTTTACGAACCAAAGAACCTCCAGCAACAAAAGCATGGCTACCTATTGAACAAAACTGGTGAACGGCTGTCATTCCAGCTAAAATCACATGATCTCCTACAGTTATGTGCCCCGCCAGTGTACTGTTGTTTGAAAAGACGCAATAATCACCCACAATACAATCGTGAGCAACGTGTGAATAAGCCATGATTAGGCAATTATCTCCAATAACTGTTTTTCCTCGTGAGGATGTTCCTCTATTGATGGTAACACATTCACGTATGGTTGTGTTATCTCCTATTTCAGCAGTACTTTCTTCTCCATTAAATTTGAGATCTTGTGGAACAGCAGCAATAACAGAACCAGGGAAAATATTGCAATTTTTCCCAATTCGTGCCCCTTCCATAATGGTCACGTTAGGCCCAATCCAGGTACCTTCACCAATCGTAACATTTTTGTCGATGGTTGTAAAAGGTTCTATAACAACGTTTTTGGCGATTTTTGCTCTAGGGTGAACGTAAGCTAAAGGTTGATTCATTCTGTTGTATCTTTTTTTCTGACGATTTGCGCCATCATTTCTGCTTCGGTTACTAGGCGACCACCACTATAAGCATATGCTTGCATATGACATATACCTCGACGTATAGGGGAAAGCAATTCAAGTTTGAAAACCAAAGTATCACCTGGAACAACAGGGTGTTTAAATTTGGCCTGTTCAATTTTCATAAAGAAAGTTAAGTAATTTTCAGGGTCAGGTACGGTATTCATAACCAAAACACCGCCTGCTTGCGCCATAGCCTCTATTTGCAAAACCCCAGGCATCACAGGTTGACCTGGAAAATGACCCTCAAAAAAAGGTTCATTCATGGTAACACTTTTTACAGCTACTACATGTTTTTCACTGATTTCTAAAATTTTATCTACCAACAGAAACGGGGGTCTGTGGGGTAAAATTTTCATGATATCATTAACATCTAACGCAGGTTCGGTATTTAAATCAAAAACAGGGACACGATTGCGTTTTTCTGTTTTGATGATTTTAGCCATTTTTTTGGCAAACTGTGTATTGATATAATGTCCAGGTTTTGTAGCAATTACTTTTCCACGAATACGAGTGCCAATTAAGGCTAAATCGCCAATAACATCTAACAGTTTATGGCGAGCAGCCTCATTAGGATGATGAAGTGTCAGGTTGTCGAGAATTCCATTGGGTTTAACAGAAATCGATTTTTTACCAAAGGCTTTACGCAATTTGTCCATCGTTTCGTCACAAATTTCTTTATCGACATAAACAATCGCGTTGTTAAGGTCTCCCCCTTTGATAAGGCCTTTTTCTAAAAGCATTTCTAACTCATGAAGAAAACTAAAAGTTCGAGCGTCAGCAAAATCTTTTTTAAAGTCAGAAAGCTTTTTCAAACTAGCATTCTGAGTGCCAAGGACTTTGGTTCCAAAATCAACCATAGTGGTTACCTGATATTTGTCGCAAGGCAATACTGTAATTTCACTTCCAGACTCTTCGTCGTAGTAAGTGATGTTTTCTTTTACGATATACTCATCTCTTTCAACATCTAGGGTGTCAATACCAGCTTTTTCTAGAGCTTCGACAAAAAACTTTGAAGAACCATCCATTATTGGAGGTTCTGAGGCGTTTAATTCGATCAAAACGTTATCAATTTCTAACCCTACTAAGGCTGCAAGTACGTGCTCGCATGTTTGTATTTTTACTCCGTTCTTTTGCAGTAAAGTACCTCTTTGGGTATCTAGCACATGCTGAGCCTGAGCTTCGATAATTGGATGACCCTCAAGATCAATACGACAAAAGGCATAGCCGTGGTTAGCTGCTGCAGGTTTAAAGGTCATAGTGACCTCTTCACCTGTGTGTATGCCTACTCCTTTCAGAGTAATCGGCGACGAAATGGTAGTTTGATTGGCCATTATTTGTTAAGTTTTTTTTGGAGTTCGTGAAGTGTGTTTATGTGTTTGGGTAAATTTTTAAAATGCACGTATGACCTACTAAATTGATTGTAATCAAAGGCTGGGGTTCCCATGAGCTTTGAATCATCTGGAATGCTCCTTAGTACACCTGCCTGAGCTTGGACTTGAACCCTATCCCCCACTTTCAAATGTCCTCCGACACCAACCTGACCACCTAAAACACAATTAGATCCGATTTTTGTAGATCCAGCTACACCAGACTGGGCAGCAATTACAGTGTGTGATCCAATTTCAACGTTGTGAGCAATTTGAACTAGATTGTCAAGTTTAACCCCTTTTCTAATGATGGTTGACCCCAAAGTTGCACGATCAATCGTGGTGTTAGAGCCTACTTCAACATCATCTTCTATAACTACATTGCCTGTTTGTGGAATCTTGCTATAGGAACCATCTTTATTTGGACTAAAACCAAACCCATCAGCGCCGATAACAGCATTGCTATGAATGATGCAATTTGCTCCTATAATTGTGTCATCAGCGATATTAGCACCAGAATAGATGATGGTGTTGTCACCTATGGAAACATCAGCACCTATATGGACATTGTGATGTATTTTGACGTTATCTCCGATATTGACCCGCTCGCTAAGTACGGAAAATGCACCTAAATAAAAATCTTTTCCATAGCTCACTTCAGATTCAATCGAGGAATGTTTGTGAACTCCCGTTTTGGTCTGTTTTAATGCAGCAAAATGGTTTAGCATTTTGGTGAAAGAACTATAAGGGTCGTCTACAATGACGAGGGTTGTTGTAAGGTCATTATCAGGTTTAAAATCACTGCTTACAAGTGTAACAGAGGCACCTGTAGTGTACACATAGGGAGTATATCTGGGGTTTGCTAAAAAAGATAGAGAGCCTGTTTTAGCATCTTCAATCTTTGACAAATGAGATACTAGTACATCTTTGTTTCCTTGTACCGTACCATTTAACAAATCAGCAATCTGCAGGGCTGTAAATTCCATCGGTGCAAAAGTAAAAAAAATAGAAGACTATTTAGGATAACAAAAGTAATACT
>JASFWO010000124.1:0-3506 GCA_050049275.1 Flavobacteriaceae bacterium
AATTTGAGTGGATCTGACTCTAGTACGAGAGGACCGAGTTGGACTGACCGCTGGTGTATCTGTTGTTCCGCCAGGAGCATCGCAGAGTAGCTATGTCGGGAAGGGATAAGCGCTGAAAGCATATAAGCGCGAAACCCACCACAAGATGAGATTTCTTTTAAGGGTCGTAGGAGATGACTACGTTGATAGGTCACAGGTGTAAAGGCAGTAATGTCATAGCCGAGTGATACTAATTACCCATAAACCTATCGTAACACTCTTTTCTTAACATTGTTTTTGTGTTATTGCTGTGTTTTAAAAATTCTTAATATGATCGTATTGCACGAACTGTCCTTTGGACAGCCGTGATTCAATCTCAGCATCTTATTTGTTGGGATTCTATACCGATAAGGTGGCTATTGCATTGGGGCTCACCTCTTCCCATCCCGAACAGAGAAGTTAAGCCCAATAGCGCAGATGGTACTGCATTTGTGGGAGAGTATGTCGCCGCCTTCTTTAAACCCTCTTAGGAAACTAAGAGGGTTTTTTATTTTATTATAGTTTGTATACTGCATGTAACAAAAAGCCTTTTCATTCGTTAGAGGATAAATGAACCCCAAAATCTTTATTATGAATGTTTTTATCCCCCAACATCTTTTATTTGTTTTTTCTATTTTAAGTACTTTTCTCTTTTCGAACTTCCTTTCGGCTCAATCCTCAGATTATTATAAGGGGATGCATTATGGCGCTCATCAGCCTTGGAATTTTTTAGTGTCACTCACGTTGATAAAATTGGAGACACGCTTGTCTTTGAAAGAAATGTGTTTCACCAGGAACCCCCATTTGACAACCAACGTATATTGGAGTTTAATTATGTGAAAATGTTGGTACATGATGAAAACCATGTTACGGTTCTTCTTGATTCTTTAAACTACCGATGGCCTGGAGGTCCCAAATTCACCAAAAAACGCATGCTAGATCAGTTGTCTTTGTATTATCATGATATGCGAAAAGTGAATTTTGATGCTGTTGAGGGCGCTTCTTTTACTGTGACCCCAAACGATTTAACATTCACAAGCATTCCTTCAGTGGCACTGTATCTTATGAAGACTGATATTGATGTCGACTTCGAAAAAAAGATTTTTATTGCCCAACAAGATACCCTCCGACCTTTTGTGATTCGTGTTTTAGATAAACTACGTATTTCTCAAAATCCAAGGGTTTTGGTTTATGACATTTCTATAAACCCCCTTGACAAGCACAGTTTGTATTCTGGCAAAATCTATATGACATCGGACACCAAGAAAATTGCAAAAATTGAGTATGTGGCCAATGACTTTAAACACAAAAGTGTACTCAATGAGTATTGGTTTGGCCCTGATTTCGAGCTTCAATAATTACCGTTAGCATGGTTATTGCAAACTTCAACTCCCATAGTTCAGAGACTTTAGGTACAGGATAGATATGAATCAACAGTGTGGCCAACAAAAATACCAAACTATGGGATTGTTTTGGGATGTATAGACCGTATTGGCTAATTATTTTTCTAATGAAGCGATGCTTGTCTATCCAATATGGGAATGAAAAGTAGATGAGAAAGACCATCAGCATACCGTAGGTAAACAACCATTGGTTTAGTTTGATGTCGAAAATCTTAAGATTTTGAATGTTGGTTTCATTCTGTAGGTTATGGATTTAAAAATAAGGATATTGAGTGATTATTTTTGTAACCACATACTAGTTATCCTAAATAAAAAAACATCAGCTTAGTGAATTCATTTTAACATCTAATGCTGAATCATATAAGCCAGAAAAATAGCACTAACAATGGCCGTTAGCTTGGTGATGTCAAATCGATGTCCTTCGGTGCTTTCAAAAAGAATGGTTGTCGAAACATGCAGAAAAATTCCAATAACCAAAGCGCTCATTTCAATTGAATACTCTCGCAAACTTTCAAAAGTTTGTACAGACCAAGTTCCTAGTGGTGTCATCAACGCGAAGAATAATAAAAACAACCACATTTTTGACCGTGATAGGTGAGATTGCGATAAAAAATAGCTAATAATAATCGCTATGGGTAGTTTATGAACCAACACGCCCCAAATAAGGTGCTCATGTTTTTCGATTGGGGTGCCTTCCAAAAAAGCATGTAAGCACAATCCCAAAAAAAGATCCCATGGAAACTTATTTTGGTTATTGATATGTATGTGACCATGTTCAGCCCCTTTTGATAGTGATTCTAATAAGATTTGTATTAGTATCCCCCCCATGATCCACAACCCCAATGAAGACGATTGGGTGTGACTAAAGACGGTTGGAAGCATCTCAAAGACAGTGATAGATAATAAAAAAGCACCACTAAATGCCAGTAGGGTTTTGACGTATCTAAGTTGTTTGGGGCGCCACAGAGCCACAATTACAACACCTAAAACAACAGCAAGGAAAGGCGATATGAGGTTTGTCATTGCACAATCATTATTAGTCGATTCGAATATAGGGGATTGTAGTCAGAAAGTGAATAGTCTCCGTATATATCTTTGATTTTTAAACTCGCATCCTCGAGCCACTTCTCAAAATCTTCCAGTAGGAGCGCACGGACTTGCTCTTTGAACTGGTACTTTTTTTGATCTGTTTCAAAAGAAATCTCTTTTGTGATCCACTGATGATTGATATGTCGCTTGATGTCGAATGAAATCCCCTTTTTGACAATTTTCTCAGCGGGCACTAAGCTTTTTGCCACCCATGGTGTATTTAAAAAATCAATGACACCAACCCCTCCAGGCCGCAAGTGATTTCGAAAAGCACGCAATACTTGTCGGTTGTCATCGTCATCCTCAAAATACCCAAAACTTGTGAATAAATTCAACACACCATCAAAGTTTTTGTTGAGTGATTCGCGCATGTCGTGTTGTTGAAACCGAAGGGTTTCGTTTTCATACTTTTTTGCGTAATCGATGCTTTGTTTAGAGAGATCAATTCCTGTTACATCATATCCGAGTTGATTTAGATGTTTGGCGTGTCTGCCTCTTCCGCAAGCTACATCTAATAAGCTCGCTCCTTTGGGAAACGACAAATGGTGTAACAGCTTATCAATAAAATCTCTGGCTTCTTGATAGTCGCGATCTGCATAGAGGATATGGTAGTAAGGGGAGTCGAACCAAGACTCAAACCACGTTTTTTTTGTCATAAATACAAAATTAAGTTATTTTCTATCGGTGTATAAGCTTTTCTCTACTTTTGCATCATGGGCAAATCTGGCGAGAATTTTGAAATGGTTGCCAAAACCTTATTTGGTTTTGAATCCTTACTTGCAGAAGAGCTTTTACAGCTAGGGGCTCAATCTATTAAGCTTGGTGTGCGTCATGTGCGTTTTCGAGGAGATTTAGGGTTCTTGTACAAATCTAGTTTGTGTTTACGTACCGCATTAAGGATACTGATGCCCATACACAGCGCAAAAATTCAAAACGAGTTTGATTTCTACCAGACAATTCGTCGCATTCCCTGGGAGAAACATATGGATTTAGAAA
>JASFWO010000126.1:0-3452 GCA_050049275.1 Flavobacteriaceae bacterium
TAAAATTAGTGGCTGTATGAATGCTTGTGGGCAACACACAATTGCCGATATTGGATTTCAAGGAATGACACTTAAATCGAATGGAAAAATAGCTCCTGCAACCCAAATTCTTCTGGGAGGTGGCGTACTGAGTGATGGAGAAGGGCTGTTTGCTGATAAAGTATTGAAGGTTCCCTCAAAAAGAACTCCTGAAGTTTTGAGATGGTTGCTCGATGATTTTCAAAACAACCACGAGTTAAATGAAAATTTTCGTGCCTATTACCATCGAAAAGAAGCGGACTATTTTTATCAAAACTTAAAGCATTATAGTGATGCATCTACACTCAAAGAATCTGATTTTATAGATTGGGGGAGTAAGGATCAATACGAAAAAGCGATTGGAATTGGTGAGTGCGCTGGCGTAGCCATTGATCTAGTACAAACGCTGTTGTTTGATGCTGAGGAACATTTGGATCAAGCGATATTGAACTATGAAAACAAACATTGGTCTAATAGTATTTATTACGCATATGCCACACAAATTCGCGCAGCTAAAGCACTGTTGACAACTGTTCAGGCTAAGATCAATTCTCATCAGTCTATCATAGGGTCGTTTGATACTCATTTTTCTGACTACGCAACGACTTATGGAGCGTCTTTTGCTGACACAGTACAGGCAATCAACGAACATAGTCCAGATCAAGAGTTTGCCGAAAAGTATTTGGCACAAGCAAAACAAGTTTACAGCTGGATAAAATCTAAAAGTCATGCTTAACAAAGGTAGAATCATCCTTGTTGGTGCAGGTCCGGGCGATCCTGACTTACTAACCCTAAAGGGATTGAAAGCAATCCAAACAGCTGATGTGATATTGTATGATGCTTTGGTCAACAAAAAATTATTAGAGTACAATCTTCTTGCCGATAAAGTTTTTGTGGGCAAACGCAAAGGTCACCACTCTTATAGTCAATCAGAAATTAACACCTTAGCCGTAAGGTTTGCCCATGAGGGCAACAAGGTTGTTCGTCTTAAAGGAGGCGATGTAGGGATCTTCGCGCGGTCAGCAGAAGAACTCGAATATGCTCAAATGATGGGTGTTGATACAGAAATGATCCCAGGAATATCTTCTTACTCTGGTATCGCTGCAGCACACCAGATTCCGCTGACTAAACGATGTGCTTATGAGAGCCTTTGGATCACAACTGGACATACATGTGATGGGAACGTTTCACAAGACATCAATCTAGCAGCCCAATCAAGCGCAACGGTAGTTGTTTTTATGGGTATGAGTCATCTCGATGAAATCATAAAAACATTTCAGACACACAAGCCCGATGATTATCCTGTTGCCATTGTACAACATGGTACGCTGCCAAACGAGCGTCACATCGTATCTAATCTAAAGAATGTAGTAGCTGATGTAAAAGAAGCTGGTTTGGGTAGCCCTGCTCTTATTATTGTTGGAAATGCTGTCAAAGAGGGTGTTTGTAAACTCATGAATGAGCTTAAGAAAAAAGAACAGGTATTATGAGCAACGAGCTTTATCCTGTTTTTTTAAAAACCCGTCAATTACACATCTTAATAGTTGGTGGTGGTTACGTATGTTTGGAAAAACTAAGTTTTTTATTCAAATCATCCCCTAACAGCCGTGTGACTGTCTTGAGTCCAATGCTAAGACCTGAAACGAAAGCATTTGTCGATCAGCATCAAATCGAATATATAAAAGGAAATTATCAATCGAGTTTCTTAACAGGAAATCATATGGTTATTGCAACAACAGATCAACCTGAAGTCAACAATCAAGTTTTTGAGGATTGTAGGCATAGAAACATATTGGTCAACGTGGCAGACAACCCGCCGCTATGCGATTTTTATATGGGAAGTATTGTCACAAAAGGGAATTTAAAAGTAGCCATTTCAACCAATGGAAAATCTCCGACATTTGCAAAAAGATTTCGTCAGTGGTTAGAAGCTTTTTTGCCTGAAGAAATCGATGAAATGCTCAATAAATTATACATTTACCGCGGACAATTAAAAGGTGATTTTCAACACAAATTGGAAGCTATGAATAAAGCCACAGAAAAATTGATTCAATGATTAAAACTGATATTATAATTGTAGGAGCAGGTCCTGTTGGACTTTTTGCTGTATTTGAAGCTGGATTGATGAAACTTCGATGCCACCTAATAGACGCCATACCGCAAGCAGGCGGACAATTATCTGAAATCTACCCAAAGAAGCCCATATATGACATTCCAGGGTACCCTAGTGTTTTAGCGGGTGAGTTGGTAGATAAACTCATGGAACAAGCTGAACCCTTCAAACCAGGGTTTACGCTAGGTGAACGTGCAGAGACGATTGAAAAACAAGAAGATGGCAGCTTTATAGTGACTACAGCTAGAGGCACACAACATCATGCCCCTGTTGTGATGATTGCTGGTGGCTTGGGAAGTTTCGAGCCCAGAAAGCCGCTTATTGAAAACCTAAGTGACTACGAAAACAAAGGGGTCAATTATATTGTTAAAGACCCAGAACAATATGAGGGGCAAGAAATTGTCATCTCTGGAGGTGGAGATTCAGCCCTTGATTGGGCGGTTTACTTTGCAGAACGGAATGGGTTTGTGCACCTGGTTCACCGCAGCGATCGTTTTAGAGCGCACAAAGACTCTGTTGGCAAAGCTTACGAACTTGAGAAAGCAGGAAAGCTTAAGATGTATACTTTTTCGGAAGTCAAGGGACTCGAAGGTAATCAAGATTTGGAGCGTGTTGTGATTGAGAGTAAAACAGAAAAAACAACGATAGACACCAAACTCTGGTTTCCTCTATTTGGACTTTCTCCAAAACTTGGCCCTATTGTTGATTGGGGTCTGGAAATTGAAAAAAATGCGATTGTAGTCGATACATTTGACTACCAAACCAACCGACCCGGTATTTTTGCTGTAGGAGATGTTAACACTTATCCAGGAAAACTTAAACTGATTTTATGTGGTTTTCATGAGGCTACTTTAGCTGTACAAACCGCTTACAAAATCATTAATCCAGATAAGAAGTTTACCTTAAAGTACACCACCGTGCAAGGGGTACAAGGTTTTGAATAAATTTATAAAAACTGAGCAACATTGAGCGATATAACCATTAAAGTAACAGACAGGTCAGGAGAGGAACACGAACTCTTAGCTCCCACTGACATGAATATGAATCTGATGGAATTGTGTAAAAGCTACGAACTTCCTGTAGAAGGTGTTTGTGGCGGTATGGCCATGTGTGCTTCATGTCAGGTTTATGTACACACCGATCAACATTTTGGCGAGCGCAACGACGACGAGGAAGCCATGCTTGACGAGGCTTACTATGTTCAGGACAACTCGCGTTTGGGGTGCCAAATTCACCTTACAACAGATCTTGAGGGCATGTGTATTGAATTGGCTCCTGAAGGTCCTTAATTTTTTGGAAATAAGAATCGATTCGCAGCTGG
>JASFWO010000127.1:0-3450 GCA_050049275.1 Flavobacteriaceae bacterium
AAAAATACTATTTATAATAGCAACTTATAAATGGTAACATATTTGACGTATCCTTTATTCTTTAGCATTATGGATGAAGAACTACAAGTAAAAGACATGTTGGGGAAAATGGGCAACCGATTAAAGGAGTTGCGCAAGGCTCAAGGATACACCAACTACGAACAATTTGCTTTTGATCATGGTTTGCCTAGGGCTCAATATGGTCGCTATGAAAAGGGACAAGATCTGCGCTTTAGCTTTCTAGTGAAGGTGCTTACTGCATTGGATGTAAGTCTGAAAGATTTTTTTGCAGAGGGTTTTGAATAATCCCTACAACTCCAGTGCTTTTTTGACATCATCACCCATGAGGATGGATTCTGGTGACTCTAAAGCTTCTTTGACTGCTACCAAAAAGCCTACTGACTCACGACCATCAATGATGCGGTGGTCATAAGAAAGTGCTACATACATCATAGGACGGATTTCAACTTTACCATCAACAGCAACAGGGCGTTCTAAGATGTTGTGCATCCCTAAAATTCCTGACTGTGGTGGGTTGATGATAGGAGTCGATAGCATAGAACCAAACACCCCACCATTGGAGATGGTAAACGTACCTCCAGTCATTTCGTCTACTGTGATTTGCCCATCACGCGCACGAATGGCCAGTCGTTTGATCTCAGCCTCAATGTCTTTAAAGCTCATTGCCTCTGCGTTGCGTACCACAGGCACCATCAGTCCTTTGGGTCCGGATACCGCCACACTGATGTCGCAATAGTCATACACGATTTGCTCATTGCCATCGATCATGGAGTTCACATCGGGATAGGTTTGCAAAGCACGAACCACGGCTTTGGTGAAAAAACTCATAAAGCCAAGACCTACGCCATGTTTCTCTTGGAAAGATTCCTTGTATTGTTTACGTAATGCAAAAATGGCCGACATGTCCACCTCGTTAAAGGTTGTCAGCATGGCGGTTTCGTTCTTGGCAGCCACCAAGCGTTCAGCTACCTTCCGTCTGAGCAAAGACATTTTCTTACGAGCAGTCGGGCGATCTCCAGCAGGTGTACCCATGGCAGGAACGGCCTTCACTGCATCGTCTTTGGTAATCCGTCCATTGCGACCCGTTCCAACTATATTTTTAACATCCAATCCTTTTTCAGAAATGATTTTTTTCGCTGCAGGAGACGCAGTGCCACTTGCATAGTTTTCAACAACCTCCGCTTGAGGGGCTTTTGACTCGGGAGCAGCAGCTACTATTTGAGTTTCTTGCCCTTCGGGTTTCTCTGCATCTGTATCGATTAGACATACGACAGCACCCACAGCAACTGCATCTCCGGGTTCTGCTTGCAAGGTAATCGTACCGCTTGCCTCAGCAGGTAGTTCAAGGGTGGCTTTGTCAGAGTCTACCTCTGCAATGGTTTGGTCTTTTTCGACATAATCACCATCGGCAACCAACCATTCTGCAATTTCTACTTCCGATATGGATTCCCCTGGCGAAGGGACTTTCATTTCTAAAATCATCTCCTATATAATCATTGCGTAAATTTAACGCATATTGTTTTTTGTTTTATCAAATACATAATCGATCACTTCTTGGTGTCGACGCTTGGAACGGGTGGCACTTCCGGCCGCCGGAGCACCATAAAACCGGCGTGAAGCCACTCGAAAATCACGTGCCGCAGGCAAATGCAACAATAGGTGGCTCCAAGCACCCATGTTTCGAGGTTCTTCTTGTGCCCAAACAATATCTGTGACGTGCGAATATTGTTTCAATAAACCCTTAATCTGTTCTGTAGGAAGAGGAAATAATTGTTCTAAACGCACCAAAGCCACGTCTTTTCTTTTTAAATTCTCACGAGCTTCTAACAAGTCATAATAAAACTTACCTGTACAAAAGACCAATGTCTTGGTTTTCTTAATATCAACTTCATCCTCTTTTAGAACCGGCTCAAACTGTCCATGACAAAATTCGTCTAGATCCGAAACCACCATTGGGTGGCGCAACAAACTTTTGGGTGTAAAAATCACCAACGGTTTTCGATAATTCGCTTTTAGTTGTCGGCGTAATACGTGAAATAAGTTGGCCGGTGTGGTTACATCAGCCACAAACATATTATCCTTGGCACAAAGCTGTAAGTAGCGCTCCATACGAGCCGAAGAATGCTCAGCTCCCTGACCTTCATAGCCATGGGGAAGCAACATCACCAGTCCGTTTTGCAACTTCCATTTGTCCTCAGCAGAAGACAAGTATTGGTCGATCATGATTTGGGCACCATTGCTAAAATCTCCAAACTGGGCTTCCCAAATGACCAATGATTTTGGACTTGCCAAGGCATATCCATAATCAAATCCCATCACCCCATATTCTGACAACAGGGAATTGTAAATATGAAATTCTCCTTGTTGATTGGATATTCCATTGAGCAACAATACTTCTTCTTCAGAATCTTCTACTTTGACCACTGCGTGACGATGGGAAAAAGTGCCTCGCTCTACATCTTGACCAGAAATCCGTACGTCGAAGCCTTCATCTAGCAAAGAACCATAGGCAAGCAATTCTGCCATGGCCCAATCGAGTTTTTTGGTATCAAAAAACATCTTTTTGCGCTCACGAACCAATCGCTTGATTTTATTGATAAATGGTTTGTCCTCGGGAAGTTCTGTGATCACAGCCCCGATGTGTTGCAGACGTCCAATCGGATACGTGGTATCGACAGATGCCAACATGGCATCTTCTTTGACACGCACAAAGCCCTCCCATTCATCCTGCATAAACGGAATGATATCGGTGTTTTGCTCCTTGCGAGAAACTTCTAGTTTCTCTTCAAGCTGGAGCTTATACCTTTCTTCCAACTGCTTGAGTTCGTGGTGAGTGATGACACCCTCAGCAATTAGTTTTTCTGCATAGATGTCTCTGGGGTTTTTGTGTTTGGCAATCGCTTTGTACAACTTAGGTTGTGTAAAGCGGGGTTCATCCCCTTCATTATGACCATATTTTCTGTAGCCCAATAAGTCAATAAAAACGTCTCTTCCAAAGCGGTTTCTGTAGTCCACCGCAAATCGAACCGCATGAACCACTGCCTCTGCATCGTCTGCATTGACATGCATCACTGGGGACAAAGTGGCTTTTCCTACGTCGGTACAATACGTACTCGAACGTCCATCTAGATAATTGGTCGTAAAACCAATCTGATTATTTACTACAATATGTATGGTACCACCTGTTTTATAACCATCGAGCTGGGCCATTTGAACTACCTCATAAACGACTCCTTGACCGGCAATGGCGGCATCTCCGTGTATGAGTATGGGCAGCACCTTCAGAGCATCGCCTGAAAAGTTGCGGTCTTGCTTGGCCCGACTGATGCCTTCTACCACCGCATTGACTGCCTCTAAGTGGGAAGGGTTGGGCGCTATGTTCAAATTGACTTGAATCCCTGAATCGGTAGGCCTGTTGGAAGTCCACCC
>JASFWO010000128.1:0-3446 GCA_050049275.1 Flavobacteriaceae bacterium
TTCGCTTGCCAAAGGAAAATCTTCTTCAGCGATTGTAAAGTTTTCATAATCATCAATAAGTAAAAGCTGAGCCAACGATAGCTTAGCTAGTCTGTAATTGTTTTCAGAAACAACGGTTTGTTGTTCTTGGGCAGCCAAAGTAGCTTGGATTTCAAAAAGATCTCCTTCGGGGAGCACCCCTGTTTCTACTTGTTGGCGTGTGCGCTCGAGTTCTTCTTGACCGATGATCAGTTGTGCCTGTTCTGTATGTAACAACTCGCGACTAAATAAGACTTGTAAATAACTATTTACGACTAGCAAAACAACATCTGTTTTCATGTCTTCGAGTTGGTATTGGTTGGCAAGGATTGCTAGGTTTGATCGCATCAACTGTAATACATTTTGACGACCCTTATATATATCGACACCTACATTGAGAGAAGCATTTGTAAATTCAGTGGTCACATCCTCAAAAAGACCTGTAGTGATGTTTTGATTGAGTCCGATATTCCAAGAATGACCTGCGGAAAGGTTAAGTGTGGGTAAAAAATTGCCTACCGCGTCACGTTTGTTGGTCTCAGCACCTAATATATTTAAATAGGCTTGTTTGATCTGGAGATTGTTTTCCAAAGCGTGTTCTAAAACATCTTGTAATGTCAAGGAATTGTTTTGTGCGACCGTTAGGCTTGACAGCCATAAAAAAGTAAGCGTAAGAATTCGTGTTTTCATGGTGTTGATTTTATTCATCATCTGTGGGCTTGTCTTTCGATTCGGTTTTATTCCAAACCTTAATTCGATCCTTTTTGTCTAAACCACTGATGACTTCTACATTGATACCATCCGAAATTCCCAACTCAACATCGCGGCGTTCAAATCGTTGATCTCCTATCAATACTTGCACGTAAGGATCTTGCGTCTTGCTGTCAAACTGCACCAAGGCTTCTCTAATAGCAGGAATGCTGTCTTTTTGATTCAACACCAAAGCAGCATTGGCACTATATCCTGCGCGCACCATAAAATCATTGGGCAAGAGAACATCTGCCTCAATGGTAAACTGGACTGTTCCCTGTTCTTCGATCCCTTTTGGAGCGATAAATCGTAAGATTGCTTCAAGTTCTTTGTCCTCAACTGCTCCTAGGCTAATGGTAAGTTTGACACCTGTTTTAATCTTAGCTACTTCAGACTCATCCACTTTCCCTTCAAAAATCATTTTGGTCAAGTCAGCCACAGAAGCAATGGTTGTGCCCGCATTAAAATTATTGGATTCAATCACTTGATCGCCTTCTTTGACAGGGATTTGCAATACGGTTCCAGAAACCGTAGCTCTAATATTGGTGTTGGCAGACCTAGCACCTCCAGCAGAACCTTCTTTAATGATTTTTAAGTCATTTTCTACGTTTAACAATTCTTGTTTTGCCTGTCTGTAACTCAATTCAGCCGCATTAAACTCACGCTCTGAGATAATGCCTTTTTCATAAAGACGTTGGTTTCGGGCAAAATCTTTTTCAGCATTTGTAGTCACCAATATGGCGTTCTCTACCCGACCTTGAGCACTATTTAGGGTTTGTTCATTGGGTACCACTTTGATGCGAGCCAAAAGATCTCCTGTTTGTACTTGATCGCCCTCCTCAACAAGAATTTCCTGAATGATTCCTGAAATTTGAGGCTTAATCTCAACCTCGTCTTGAGGGATGACTTTACCAGTTACAACTGTTTGTTCAGAAATATTAGTTATGAAAATGGTTTCAGTGTCATAAACGACCGATGATTTGGCATTGGTCTTTACAAAATAAGCCATAGCAAAAAGCACACCTCCGATTGCAAGTGTAATTCCGATATATTTTAAGATTTTCATGTTTCTTGGGTTATTTAATTTAAATTATTCTTCTCTTAATGCTTCTATGGGTTTAATACGAACCGCTCGCTGAGCGGGTATCATTCCGATAAGGGTTCCCAACACCACCATCAGAGCCAATGCGCCGATAATATATGAGATAGGAACCGTAGGGTTTGTATACGGAAAGGTACTGTGGTCTGCAGTGAGTGCATTGATAATTGCCAGAACAAAAGCGCCTAGCACAATCCCCATCACTCCTGCTATCAAAGTCAAAAAAACAGACTCCAACACAATCTGGCTTCGCACTTCAGAGGGCGTGGCACCGAGTGCGCGGCGTATGCCCAACTCCTTTGTACGCTCTCGAACAGAAATCAGTAAAATATTTCCAATACCAATCACACCAGCCAATATGGTAGCAATCCCAACCACTAGAGATAATAAGGTCATCCCTTTGGAAAAGCCTACCACTCGATTAAAAATCTCTCCCAAATTGAATGTGCCAAAAGCACGCTCGTCTTCGGGATGTACCCGATACTTGGCTCGCATAACTGTTTTGACTTCTTCCTCGACCGCAACTATATCGGCATCGTCATAAGCTGCCAAAGCAAACCAACTGACTCGGTCACCCGTATTGTAAATCTGTTTAAAAGTGGTAAATGGGATAAAAATATCCGAGTCACTTTCAAAACCGCCTCCAGGAACATACTTATGGACGCCTATGACTTGAAAATACACGCCACTTATACGTATATAATCTCCAATAGGATTTTCATCTTTTTCAAATAATTCTACTTGGGTACGCTCGCCAATTACACAGACTTTTCTGCTGTAATCTATATCTGCTTGATTGATAAAACGCCCTCCATCATAAATATATTTAGTGGCAATTTTTGTAAAAATAGGGTAGTCACCATACACCGCATATGCCCCGCCGTTGTCCTTACGGACCACATTGGGCGCCATGCTTCCAAAAATGCCTCTGGCATTGCGCGGGGCAATATATTGGAGTTCTGGAATCCGATTGGACAAGTGTTGCGCATCCTCTATTTTGAGCTGTAAACCTCTTCCTGTTTTAAAACCCTCATAAGGCATACTGGTATTTTGCGCCCACAAAAACATGCTATTGATAGCTACATTTTGAAACTGTCTTTCGAAACCATTGTCCAAACCTTTGGCCGCACCCGAGAGCGCTATATA
Source organism: Flavobacteriaceae bacterium (assembly GCA_050049275.1). Lineage (GTDB taxonomy): Bacteria > Bacteroidota > Bacteroidia > Flavobacteriales > Flavobacteriaceae > UBA724. The sequence goes on from JASFWO010000128.1 coordinate 3,014, forward strand.
GATAAAGATACCCCACAATACGCCCACAACCGTAACAATGGTACGAAGTTTGTTTTTTCGGATCGATCCAAAAATTTCTTGCCAAGTATCTCTATCAAATAAAATTCTAAACATTACTCATCTCTTAAGGCAACTATAGGTTTGATTTTAGCAGCACGCTTGGCGGGTACATAGCCAGCAATGGCACCAAACAAAATAAGTATGAACGTGGCAAAAATGGCAGTGCCAATATGAATTTTAGGATTGATAATAAAATAGTCCTCCAAACTATCTCCTATCAGCGCCAAGGTACCCACTCCAGCCAACAAACCGACATAACCAGCTACGGTAGTAATAAAAATAGACTCATGTAAAATCATTCGAATCACAGACTTTGGTGTAGCGCCAATGGCTTTTCGAATACCCAACTCTTTGGTGCGTTCTCGAACGACAT
>JASFWO010000129.1:0-3430 GCA_050049275.1 Flavobacteriaceae bacterium
GGGTTCCATATGTGTTGTTACTGGCAAACGGCCAATGATTTCAGGTATCAGTCCGAAATCTTTGAGATCGGATGGTACCAAATACGATAACAATGAATGATCGCTATAATGATCCCCCTTTTTGGCAGCGCTGTAGCCTACAGACTGCATGTTGAGGCGTTTGGAAATATGCTTTTCAATACCATCAAATGCACCTCCAGCTATGAACAATATATGTTCGGTGTTGATTTCAATAAATTTCTGGTCTGGGTGTTTTCTACCCCCCTTTGGAGGGACATTAACAACCGTGCCTTCAAGCAGTTTGAGTAATGCCTGTTGAACTCCCTCTCCAGAAACATCTCTAGTAATCGAAGGATTGTCGCTTTTTCGAGCGATTTTATCAATTTCGTCTATAAACACGATCCCTTTCTCGGCCTTCGATTGGTCATAATCAGCAGCTTGAAGCAAACGTGTGAGTATGCTTTCCACATCTTCTCCCACATAACCCGCTTCGGTTAACACCGTAGCGTCCACAATGGCCAAGGGCACATTGAGCATCTTTGCAATGGTTTTAGCCACCAAGGTCTTTCCAGTACCTGTTTGGCCTACCATCAACACATTGCTTTTCTGGATTTCTACTTCATCGTCAGACTGCGTCAAACGTTTGTAGTGGTTGTAAACAGCTACAGACAAGACTCTTTTGGTGTACTCTTGACCGATAACATAAGAGTCTAAAAACGATTTGATCTGTTTGGGCTTACGCAACGCCACATCATTTGCACTTATTCCTGATGCTTCGTGTTCAGCTTCTTCTTGGACAATGCCGTTGGCTTGTTCTATACAGCGATCACAAATATGTGCATCCAAACCTGCAATAAGCAGGTTGGTGTCATCTTTCTTTTTTCCGCAAAAAGAGCATGTAAGCTGTTCGTTGTCCATGGAGTTTAGTTTCTGAGCAATACCTCGTCAATCATGCCATAGGTTTTGGCTTCTGGAGCTTTCATCCAATAGTCACGATCGGAGTCTTCATAAACTTTTTCGTAGGTCTGACCCGAGTGTTTAGCGATGATTTCGTAGAGTTCTTTTTTAAGTTTAAGAATCTCACGAGCGGTAATTTCAATATCAGATGCTTGGCCTTGTGCACCCCCTAAAGGTTGGTGAATCATCACCCGAGAGTGTGTCAATCCAGAACGCTTTCCCTCTTGACCAGCACACAGCAACACCGCAGCCATAGAAGCCGCAATTCCTGTACAGATCGTTGCAACATCTGGTCCGATAAATTGCATGGTGTCATAAATACCCAATCCGGCATAGACTCCGCCACCAGGGGAGTTAATGTAGATCTGAATGTCTTTTGTCTTATCAGTACTCTCTAAAAACAATAGTTGCGCCTGAATGATGTTGGCCACACTGTCGTTGATAGCCGTACCAAGAAAGATAATTCTGTCCATCATCAATCGAGAAAAAACATCCATCTGAGCCACATTCAACTGACGTTCCTCTATAATATAAGGCGTCATACTACTGACCAACTGGTCGTAATACATGCTGTTGATTCCGTGGTGTTGGGTTGCGTATTTTTTGAATTCTTTACCGTAGTCCATGTTGATTGTTAAGGAATAAATATAAAAAAATTATGCTTTGTATGCTTCTTTAACAAAATCATCATACTTCACTTTTTTAAGTTTTAGGTTGGCTTCGGCCTTAAACAATTCGATCATTTTCTGGCTCATTAGCTGGTCAGAGATGCGCTTCACCTCGTCTTGATTGCCTAAAATACGACCGGCGATGTCTTCCAATTCTTGCTCAGCCACATCGGCACGACCAAATTGCAACATCTGGGTTTTGATCATCTCTTTAGCGAAATTCTTTATCTGATCCATGTCAATTTTTAGATCAAAATTTGTAACCAATTTGGACTCTATTAACTGGTAGCGAATCCCTCGTTCAGATTTTTCGTATTCAGCTGCAGCTTCTTCTTCACTAAGGGTTTGCTCTCCGGATTGTTGGATCCATTTTGTGAGAAACGCGTCAGGTAGTGAAAATTTGGTGTTGTCAATCAAATATTCCGTAACGTCGTTAAGCATCTTCTGATCGGCTTGAGTTACAAATTGCTTTTCAGCATCGGCTTTGAGTTTGTCTTTAAGCTCAGTAGCATTTTTGACCGTGTCTTTACCCATCACTTTGTCGAAAAATTCTTGATCCAAATCAGCGAGCTCTCTTTTGTTGATTTCCTCTATGGTACAGCTTACCTCAACGTTCAAACCATGTGCTCGATCGTGGTCTACACCCAATACTTGGATCAGTTTGTGGTCATCTTTAAACAAGCCTTTGGTTTTAAGCGTGATGACGTCACCCACTTTGGCTCCTGTCAATTTTTTCTTTTGAGCAGCACTTTTAAGATCATCCAGCGAAAAAGTAGATTTCTTCTCAATGTCTTCTCCTACAAAACTAGCTGTTAGCTCTGCACCTGTCTCCACAGCGTCTAGCGGATGAAGACTGCCATACTGACTGCGCATACGCTCTATTTGACCGTCTATCATTTTTTTGTCTGCCTCTACTTGAAAGTGCGTGATCGCTTTACGTCCTTTTAAATTCAGGTCAAACTCAGGGCTTAGGCCCAATTCAAAATCAAAAGCCAGGGTATCGGCTTCCCAATCAAAATCTGTTTTTTCGACAGGCAACGGATTGCCCAACAATGCCAGTTGTTCCTTACTGATGTAGTTGGAAAGAGATTCCTGTAAGATTTTGTTGACCTCATCGGCCTTTACAGCTTGTCCGTACTGTTTACGAATCAACCCCATGGGTACATTGCCTTTTCGGAAGCCAGGAATATTGGCTCTTTTCTTATAAGAATTCAATACTGAATCGACCTTGGGTGCTAAGTCAGTCTGATCGATAGCGATGGTGATTACAGCATTTAGGGCATCTACGTCTTTGCGCGTTACTTGCATAGCTTTTATTTAAGTGCGCAAAAGTAACTGATTTTAATAGGTCTGGCAAGTGGCTATCATACAATTCCTTTTCCCTAAAACCCTAAAAATCCTTGAATTTCATTCGCAAAATCCATAGGGTTTTCTGAATGCAGCCAGTGCCCCGCACGAGCGACCGTGCGTATTTGGGCATTGGGAAATTGGCCATAAATAGTTGGGTGGTCGTCTGTTAATACATAGTCTGAATGTTCTCCTCTCAAGAAAAGTGTAGGCCCATCATATTTCAGAAACTTTGGAAGGGCTATCATCAGCTGTTCAATCTGTTGCTCTATAACGGGTATGTTGGGTCTGAGGCTTAGCTGGTCAGGAGCTACACGCATCAGATTTTTTAATAAAAAAAGACGTGTGGGACCTTCTGGAACATATTCCGCCAAACGTGCGTCGGTCTCAGCGCGAGAACTGGGGTTTTTTTCGTGCAAATCCATCAGCCCTGCCAAGATCGATTGGTGGTGAACGGG
>JASFWO010000130.1:0-3415 GCA_050049275.1 Flavobacteriaceae bacterium
CCAATAAGTGCTCCAAATAAAGCCGCGATTCCAAGGTATAGGCTAAAGGGTTGAGTAGAAACCTGTTTGCTTTTGTACCCCATAGTGGCCGATAGTGAAGAAATAACAATACCTATTCGGTTGGTTCCGTTGGCTACCGCTGGAGGCAAACCCAAAAAGATCATTAGGGGTAAAGTAATTAGTGATCCGCCTCCTGCCATGGTATTTATAAATCCTGCAAAAACACCAGCCAAAAACAAAAGCCCTATTTCATATAGTTCCATGACAAGTAATAAAGACCAAAAATAATCAAATGATATGTGTGTGATATAGCTTTTGTAAGAAAAAAAAGCGCCCTATATTTGCGCCCCAAGGAGAAATGGCAGAGTGGTCGAATGCGGCGGTCTTGAAAACCGTTGAGGGTCACACCTCCGGGGGTTCGAATCCCTCTTTCTCCGCAAACAAGCGATTAGGGCTTGAAAAGAAAAACCATCAAGTTTACTTGCATGGTTTTTTTGTTTTAAGACATAGGCATTTGCAAAATGCCAAAATAGGGAGGTTGGGACAAAATCCCTCTTTCTAGGCTAAACAAGAGCATGGCTTGAAAAGAGAACAAATTGATAAGAGAGAAAAGTAGACAAATGGTTGTGATAGTATCTTATTAAAATTGCGTAAAATTGTATGGTAACTTAAATACCCCAATATGAAATTGTTTAAATCTCTTTTTTTCGTGTCAGTAGCAATGTTTGCCACCGGTTGTGCAACACTTCAACTCGAAGGCGTTCCGTTGACTTCTTTAGAAAACACAACAAACAAACAACCCAACCGGGATTTTTTTCAAATGTGGCAACACACTGATCCTAGTGCTGATGCACTTCCTGGGATGAGTGTGCAAAGAGCACACAGGACTTTACTTAATGATAAGGAAGGAGCTCAAATTATAGTTGCAATCATAGATACTGGTGTGGATATTGACCATGAAGACCTTTCAGAATTCATATGGGTCAACGAAGATGAAATACCAAATAACGGAATTGACGATGACAAAAATGGATACATCGATGACATTCATGGCTGGAATTTTCTAGGGGACTCAGAAGGAGACCAATATGAGTTAATCCGGATGTTAAAGTCAGAAAAAGATTTCCCAGAACGTGAAGAGGCCATCAATCAATATGCTGAAAAAATAAAACCTGACGCCAACGGAGACAATACCGAAACCATCATTAAGAATCTCAAACAGAATATTTACCACTACAACGAAGACGTAAAAAAATCTCTAAGTCTTGACTGGAATGCCAGAACTACGGGAGATGATCCCGATGATTTTTCACAACGTTTTTACGGTGATCCCAACGTACGCCCAAAAAGCGATGATGAAGCTCATGGAACCCACGTAGCTGGGATTGTAGCTGCCAACCGCGAAAACACACTAGGAATGAAAGGGGTTGCTAAAAATGTTTCTATAATGACCTTAAGAGCGGTGCCTAATGCAGGGGACGAGTATGACAAAGACATTGCCCTATCTATTCGTTATGCGGCAGATAATGGAGCAGATCTCATAAACATGAGCTTTGGTAAAGGTTTTTCTCCGCATAGTGAAAAAGTTCGAGAAGCCATTGCCTATGCAGAAACCAAAGGAGTTTTATTAGTGAATGCTGCCGGTAATGATGGAGCAAATATTGATGTAGTACCAACATACCCGAATGACTGTGTTGATAATGGCCCCGAAATAGCGGGTAACGTAATCACAGTAGGTGCGCTTGTACCGAGTGTAAGCAATCGAATGGTAGCGTCATTTTCGAACTATGGAAAAGTCAACGTTGATGTCTTTGCGCCTGGGGTAAGAATTTATTCCACCACTCCTTCAAATAATTACGACGCTTATAGTGGAACTTCCATGGCTGCACCAGCAGTTACTGGAGTAGCCGCAATCATAAGGTCCTATTTTCCAAAACTTTCACCAAAAGCTGTAAAAAAGGTAATTATGGAGTCAGGGCTGCCAGTGAACCTCGATGTTTTTGTGGGTGCCGACAGAATGGAAACCTCCTTAGATGAAGTTTCCCGAACTGGAAAAATAACCAATGTATACAATGCTCTTTTGTATGCGAGTAAGCATTACAAATCACTCAAAAAAATAAAATAGCAGACTTTACCCCCCTTGCTCTGCCAGTGATTTAAGGGTCGCATTGTTTAACACCTCCAAAGTGCGATCGCGCACTTGTTCGAACAATCCTTTAACCTGGCAACACGCTTCTTCACATTCATCACAGGAGCGATAATAATTCAGCGAAACACATGGAAGCATGGCGATTGGACCGTCCATGATTCGCATGATTTCGGTCATACTTACCTCTTCAGGGTTACGTAGCAAACGAAAACCACCATCCTTACCTCTTTTACTATCCAAAATACGGTTGTTTCTTAAGTCACGAAGGATCCCTTCCAAAAACTTTCTGGGAATTTTTTGAGCTTCCGCAATCTCTGATGTCATCACAGCCCGATCTTGTTCGGATTGGCGAGCTATATAAAGGAGTGCGCGTATGGCGTATTTACACTTGTTTGAAATCACACACAAATATAAACAAATGATATTATTTATATAAATCCTATATAATTGGTAGGATTAATGTGTAATATGTTTTATTTTTGTACCAGAAAATATGAACCCATGTTAATCGATCAGTGGATCACCTACAACAAATCGGAAAAAAACAAGACCATTCAGTCTGAAAAATGGTCTCGTAGCTTTATTAAATCACTAAGCTGGAGAGCTATTGGAACACTGGACACAATTGTTATATCATATTTTGTCACTGGCACACTATCATTTGCCCTATCGATAGGCGCCATAGAGCTGGTAACAAAAATGGGGTTGTACGTAGTACACGAACGCGTATGGAATCGAATTCAATGGGGTAAATCAAAGAAAAAATGATTTCAGAAAGCCTCATATCCTTAAATCATAAAATTAAAAACCCATTTGACCTTTCTCATTTGTTTGGTTTGCTTGATGACGCTCGACTGGGCAAAATTGTTTTTTCAACTTCATTAGGGCAAGAAGATCAGGTATTGACAGATTTTATATTTAGAAATGATCTTGATGTTGATGTGTTTACATTAGACACAGGACGTCTTTTTCAACAGACTTACGATGTGTTATCTGCTACCACAAAAAAATACAAGAAAAAAATTAAGTGTTATTACCCCAATCAGCAAGATTTAACTCAATTGGTGGACAATGATGGAATCAATGGTTTTTACGATTCTATTGACAAGAGAAAATCGTGCTGTGGTATAAGAAAAATTGAGCCTCTAAATCGTGCTCTTAGGGGTGCGGACGTATGGATAACAGGTTTGAGACAAGATCAGTCTGCCAACAGAGCAGACTTAGACGCTTTCGAATATGATGCAAAATATGACATCATCAAGTTTA
>JASFWO010000131.1:0-3404 GCA_050049275.1 Flavobacteriaceae bacterium
TGTGTTGCTACATTTCCCACCTGATCAATAACGTTGATTTCTAGCAGATGTTTTGATCCTTCGAGATAAAAATAATCATCGAACCAAAAGGTAATCTCACTTTTTTTTGTTTCATATTCAAACAACGCCCACTTGCCATTGATTGTTGCACTGTAAGACTTGATTCCCGTATGTTCATCATCTATCTTAAACCTTAAACTTCGAAAATTTGAAAGCCACTGGTTGTCATATTTACGAACAGGTTTAATAGTAGGTGCAATAGTGTCTTGTGCGATGGCAAAAACACCAGTCTTTTTTATTCGTGCTTCAAAGAAACCATTTTTAGTTTGGCTGCTCAAAAACTGAATAATGTGGTCTTTATCCCTTATCCCCAAAAAATGTCCATTTAGAGAATCTGGTGTTTTGAAACGTATTTTTATTGGTTTTCGAACAGCGGTGTGAGGGGCTTTGACGTATAAACTGTCTTTTTCAAATTTAACATCCAATTTGCTTGTCTTGTAAAGGCAATTTTTAGGGAAGTATACTTCTGCATTTTCAAATCGAAATAAGTAATCTCTATCGGTATGTATTGTTTTACCAGTCTCTTCTTCTTCTTCTTCTTCACTAGTAATGATTATTTTTTGTGTCTTTCCACGAATGGGCACAAGAACATAGCGGGTGTTGCCATTAGCATCAGCTGTACGAATTCGGTAAGCGTAGTCTTTACCCGGTTCAATTTGTAAAACTCCGCTTTCAACCGCTTCAAAAAAAGGCAATTCATTGCCTGAATCACGGAACAGCTTTTGGATTTTTGTTCTTGTTTTGCTGTAGGTTGGAAAATCGATAAGTGCATGAATGTTTTCGGAATCAGAAAATCTAAATTTTTCAAATTTGATTTGGTGAACTTTTGTTCCGTTTGCGTGAGCTTCCATAGAAAAAGCTCCATTTTTGTTATATGTATTGTCTAGGCGATCATAAATCCCAATCCCAAACCCAATACTTCCTATGGCCTGAATTTTATCTGCCAAATAAATGCTGTCGTTCAGTTTTCGAAAAGGAATCTGAATGGGTTTTTGCAAGCCATTTATCACAGCAGTTGTGTCAGTAGGATACACCATAAGCGTGTGTATTTCAGGTCTGGTAGTGTCGGTTACTTCATAGAAACCCAATAGAGGGTTGATCGGCATTTGAGTGTCTGTTTCACGAAGCTCAAAGTGTAAATGTGGCCCTAAAGAACCTCCTGTATTGCCAGAATAAGCTACGATTTCTTTGGCGTCGACAACAAGGGTTTTAGGGTCTAGGAAAAGCTCTACTTCAAAAGATTTTTTTTCGTATTGTTTTTGACGAACCAGCTTGGTAATCTTTGGAGAAAAATTCCTCAGATGTGCATAAACTGATGTGTTTCCATCAGGATGAGTGACATATAGGGCCTTTCCATAGCCCGTTGTAGAAATTTTGACACGAGACACATATCCTTCGCTCACGGCGCGTATGGGTATCTCTTCTCTGCCTTGAGTTTTGATGTCGATACCAGCATGAAAATGACTCCCTCTAAGTTCTCCAAAAGTACCAGAAAGAAAAATTGGGATGTCAACAGGGTTGTGATAATGTTGTACATCGGCCTGAGAATAAAGGGCAACGGACATCAAAAAGGCGAGAAAAAAAGCAACATTCCTCATGCCATAAAAATAACTTTTAATTAGAGAAACCAAAACCCTTAAATGTTTGTGTAAGTCGATGGGGAATCCTATCTTTGGAATAAGCTATTGAAGACTTACTGTATGCAGGCGCTTCTTGAACTAGTAAATTCTATTGAGCATCGTTTGCGTGTTGTTTCAAACCAGATGCATCAATTAAAACAAACCAATGCATCACTTCGAGAGGAGTTGTTGCAGGCTCAGGTTGAGTTGTCGCAGAAAAATGACAGCATTCGAGAGTGGAAGATGAAACATGAAGCCCTTCAGACAGCGAATTCATTAGCTGGCAGTGACAGAAATGCATCGAAAGCTAAAAAGCAAATCGATAGACTGATAGAAGAGATTGATGCTTGCTTGGAGCAAGTGTCATTAGATTGATAAAATGCAAAAAATAAAAGTCTCCATTGCAGATCGCATCTACCCGTTGAGTGTTTCTCAACAACAGGAAGCCCGGTTGCGTGCTTCTGCCAAACAGATAGATGAGATGATGAAGCACTATGAGCAGAATTACGCTGTTCAAGACAAACAAGATGTTTTGGCCATGTGTGCCTTGCAGCTTGCGGTGCGACTTGCTCAAGAAGAAGACCAACGCGACTCAGGCGGCAAGGACATTGAGGCTACATTGCAGCGTATTGATCAGCAACTCGCCGATTTGTCATCGGACTAAAACGCTCTGTTACATAATTAAGTTACTGCCTGCATCAGTTTTATTTTTGATAAACTCAACACTAATTCTATTAAAAGAGGTGAGTTTAGATTGCAAAAGCAAGCCGTCCTGAACGGATCCTTGAACAATTTGTTAACCTCAAACCTGTTTATTTAGAGTTTATACAAAACTCTACTGGTGTAGGCTTTTTTATTTTAAAATATTATGGAATTCAACGAAATATACCTTTTAGCCACCGGAATCACAGGATTGGTTGTTGGCTTGTTAATCGCTCAAGTGCTTCTACGTAAAAAAGCCAAAAGACATATAGAAGAGGCTAAGTCTGCTGCAGATATGATCATTTATCAGGCCAAAGAAAAAGGGGATCGCATCAAAAAAAATCGAATCTATCAAGCCAAGGAAAAGTTTTTGGACTTAAAAGCTGAGCACGAAAAAAAGACTAGAGAACGGGACATCAAAAATCAAGAAGCTCAAAAACGGATTCTAGACAAAGAGTCTCAGGTATCACAAGAACTTTCTAAACAGAAAAAACTCAATTCCAAACTGGAGGATCAACGCAATCATTACGAAGATCGTGTTCGAAGTTTGGAAAAAAAACAAAGCAGTCTCGATAAATTACACAAGCAAAAAGTAATTGCCTTAGAAGAAATAGCTTCGCTGTCTGCTGAGGAAGCCAAACAAGAGCTGGTTTTGTCTTTAAGAGAAGAAGCCAAAACCGAAGCCATGGCTTTAACTCAACGTCTTATTGAAGAGGCCAAGCTTTCGGCGACACAAGAGGCCAAAAAAATTATCATTAACACCATACAGCGGGTGGGAACGGAAGAGGCCGTGGAAAATTGTGTTTCGGTCTTCAACCTTGATTCTGATGAGATCAAGGGTCGTATCATCGGTAGAGAAGGTAGAAATATTCGTGCCCTAGAGGCGGCGACTGGGGTGGAAATCATAGTAGATGATACACCAGAGGCGATTATTTTGTCCTGCTTTGATTCGGTGCGTCGCGAGGTTGCAAGATTGTCACTTCATCGTTTGGTAAGCGATGGTCGCATTCATCCGGCGCGTAT
>JASFWO010000014.1:0-10437 GCA_050049275.1 Flavobacteriaceae bacterium
GTTGAAAAAAATTATTGGTTGCCGTCTCTGGATTTCCATAGAAAATGGAGGGACGTACCATAAAAATATGAGAAGTGGATTGTATAGGGATCACGGTTTTCGAATTAATGGCAGTGTGGTACATCGGAACAAACCACCTTGTTTTGACACATGATGATAATCCACGGGTACAACTTGTATGCCATTGGAAATCAACCATTGATTTAGTCCTATAAAACTTGGGTCAGAAATCACCAAATCTGGGCGTATAGAAAGCACATTGGCATGCATTTCATATAACCCTTTATCATCTAATACAAAAAGGTTGTTTTGGCCAAAAAACCCTTGTAACCAATCGTAAATTGATTTATCCACAAAACCTTGAGGATATACAATTGCCTTATCATGACCGACTGGTTGAAAACAACAATCCAAGTGCAGCACGTTCTTGAATGCATCTGTCTTAGATTTAATCAACTCTAAGCCGATAACTTTTTTATTTGGAAAAAAGTCTTTGAGAAAAGAGACCGCATTTCGGTTGGTTCGAGCAGTAATCATCTCTGGATAATCCTCTTGATCGTAATATCCTACAAACACATAGTCGTTATAGACAATAACATCGCCCCCTTCCACATGAACTTCACTAGGACATGATATGATTTTTTCAGAGGGAATTTGGCCTATAATTTCATTGATGGCATTCAGCTCATGTGCACGAGCGGGAAGAATATTGGATAAAAAGAAAAAATCATCAATAACAAAACCTATATCTCGCGCAAAAATTTGATTACAACCTTCTATAAGATCAGGTCTAAGGACAAGAACATCATGTTTTTCGAGGGCTTGTTGCATTCCTTCGAGTTGATCCATGAGATCTTCTTCCCTAGGATAGGTTCCTTTTTCAATGTGGTGGCGTGATTTTAGATCGTAAGCTTCTTCTAAAGTGGGATTGGAACCACTATGGTCTGCCCTACCTAACAACACACACTTAAGGGTGTTGGTTTCGTTATGGACAGCTACCTGAATCAAAACACAAGACTATCTTTTGTCCATGGGGACAAAAGAACGCTTATTGTGTCCCACATATATCTGTCTTGGTCGCCCGATGGGCTCTTTACGTGTTCGCATTTCTCGCCATTGTGCGATCCATCCCGGAAGACGGCCTAAGGCAAACATGACGGTAAACATTTCAGTGGGTATTCCCATAGCCCTGTAAATGATACCAGAGTAGAAATCTACATTAGGATATAATTTTCGATCCACAAAATAGGAGTCATTAAGTGCTTCTTGCTCTAAACTTTTTGCAATATCCAACACTGGATCAACCACACCTAAGTCCCCGAGTACTTCGTCAGCGGTCTTTTTGATGATTTTAGCACGAGGATCAAAATTCTTATACACTCTATGACCGAAGCCCATCAACCTAAAAGGATCCGATTTGTCTTTGGCTTTATCTAGGTATTTTTTTGTGTCTCCACCATCTTGCTTAATGGCCTCTAACATTTCAACCACTGCTTGGTTGGCTCCTCCGTGAAGAGGTCCCCAAAGTGCAGAAATACCTGCTGCAACCGAAGCAAACAAACCTGCATGAGATGACCCAACAATACGTACTGTAGATGTTGAGCAATTCTGCTCATGGTCTGCATGAAGGATCAGCAACTTGGTCAACGCATCATCTATAATGGGATTAGGGACATACTCTTTGTTGGGTTTACGAAACATCATACGTGCAATGTTTTCTACATAACCCAGTGAGTAATCTCCGTATTTTAGAGGTAATCCCATCCTCTTGCGAAACACCCAAGAGACCAAAATTGGGAGTTTAGCCATAATTCGAACAATGGCATTATACATCTGTTCGTTTGAATCAACGTCAACAGAAGCTGGATTAAAAGCCGTTAGCGCAGAGGTTAACGACGATAGAACCCCCATAGGGTGGGCGCTCTTTGGGAAACTTTCAAGAATCTTTTTTAAATCCTCATCGATATATGATTCTTCCTTAATGTCTGTCAAAAAAGCATCGTGTTGTTCCTGAGTAGGCAACTCACCAAAGATGAGTAAATAGGCAACCTCCAAAAAATTAGCCTTTTCGGCCAATTCTTCTATGGGGTATCCACGATAATGCAGAATACCTTTTTCTCCATCCAAAAAAGTAATACTGCTTTCGCAAGAACCTGTATTCTTAAAGCCAGGGTCTAGTGTGATGAGCTGGGTAGTTGAGCGAAGTGCCTTTATATCAATAGCACACTCACCTTCTGAGCCATCAATTATAGGGAGATCATAGGTAGAACCGTTGTGGTGGATAGAAGCCTGTTTAGACATGTTCAAGTTTTGTTGCACAAAAATACAACACGATTACCGATTTACCGAATGAAAATCAGAGGGTTTTATAAAACTTTAAACGCCTTGTCCTGAGGATAATAGGCAACACTCGCTAACTCTTCTTCAATTCGTAAGAGTTGATTGTACTTAGCCATCCGATCACTACGAGAGGCAGAGCCTGTTTTAATCTGTCCTGTATTGAGTGCCACAGCCAAGTCGGCGATGGTGTTGTCCTCGGTTTCTCCACTTCGGTGCGACATTACTGAAGTATAGCCTGCACGATGCGCCATATTGACCGCTGCTATGGTTTCAGATAGGGTTCCAATTTGGTTTACTTTAATCAAAATGGAATTGGCGATGTCTTTTTCGATTCCTGTTGATAAACGCTCAACATTGGTAACAAACAAATCATCTCCGACCAATTGAACACGGTCACCGATTCTTTCAGTTAGGTATTTCCAACCTTCCCAGTCGTTTTCGTCCATACCATCTTCAATAGAAACAATTGGATATTTATCTGCCAATTCAGCCAAGTAATCCGCTTGCTCTTTGGAAGAACGCACTTTGCCTTGATCTCCTTCAAACTTGGTGTAATCGTATTTGCCATCTACATAAAACTCTGCAGCTGCACAATCCAACGCAATACGAACTTCTTCACCAGGCTTGTATCCTGCGTTTTCTATGGCTAGTAAGATGGTATCCAAGGCATCTTCTGTTCCATCAAGGGTCGGTGCAAAACCACCTTCATCACCTACAGCAGTGCTCAGGTTGCGCTGATGCAATACTTTCTTTAAGTGATGAAAAATCTCTGTTCCCATTTGAAGCGCATGTGCAAAAGACTGCGCTTTGATTGGCATAACCATAAACTCTTGAAAAGCAATTGGTGCATCAGAATGAGAACCACCATTAATGATGTTCATCATGGGCACAGGCAATGTGAAAGCACTTGTTCCGCCTACATAGCGATATAGAGGCATACCCAACTCATTGGCAGCTGCTTTGGCCAAAGCTAAGGAGACTCCTAAAATGGCATTTGCGCCAAGTTTGGATTTGTTAGGGGTACCATCGAGTTCTATCATTAACTGATCTATATCCTCTTGTTCGAAGACAGAGTTTCCAATCAGTTCTGGAGCAATAATTTCGTTTACGTTCTTGACAGCTTGTAAAACCCCTTTACCCATATAAGCATCCCCTCCGTCACGAAGTTCAACGGCTTCATGCTCTCCTGTTGAGGCGCCAGAAGGTACCGCTGCACGGCCCAAAACACCGTTTTCAGTTGTGACATCAACCTCTACAGTTGGGTTTCCTCGGGAGTCAAAAATTTGACGTGCGTGAATATCTACAATAATGCTCATGATTTTGATTTTTTGTGTTCTATAATGGTTTGTATAAACTGGTCGAATAAATATGAAGAGTCATGTGGGCCAGGACTTGCTTCAGGGTGGTATTGCACAGAAAAACACTTTTTATTCTTGATGCGAATTCCGGCAACTGTATGATCGTTTAAATGGACATGAGAGACTTCTACCTGTTCATGTTGTTCTGTGGCATCACGGTCTATGGCAAAGCCATGGTTCTGCGATGTTATCTCTCCTTTGCCCGTTTCTAAATTAAGGATTGGGTGATTGATTCCTCTATGACCGTTTCTCATCTTATAAGTGGGAATGTCTTGAGAGAGTGCAATCACCTGATGTCCCAAACAAATCCCAAATAAAGGCATATCTTGTTCGATAATCGCTCTAGCAACTTCTTGGGCTTCTTTTAGGGGTTCAGGATCTCCAGGTCCATTAGAAATAAAGTATCCATCTGGGTTCCATGCAGCCATGGTTTGTAAATCCGTATCGTGAGGAAATACTTGAACATAAGCATCACGGGCGGTCAGGTTTCGCAATATATTGACTTTAATACCCAAATCGAGGGCTGCAATACGAAGCGTGGCGTCTGGATTACCCACAAAATAAGGGGTCTTTGTAGACACTTTTGAAGCCAACTCTAGACCTTTCATCGAAGGTACTTGTTCTAACTGCTTTTTTAAAGAGTCTATATCATCGGTCTCAGTGGTAATGAGCGCATTCATTGCTCCATTATCACGGATATAACTTACTAAAGCACGCGTGTCAACATCTGAAATTGCAACTAAATTGTGATTGCGAAAAAAATCAATCAAAGCCTGATCTGCAGCAGGTCGTGAATAATCGAAGCTAAAATTTTTACAAATCAAACCTGATATTTGAATTCGATCAGACTCATTCTCATCCTTATTTGTTCCGTAGTTGCCAATGTGTGCATTGGTAGCTACCATCAATTGTCCATAATAAGAAGGGTCGGTGAAAATCTCTTGATAACCTGTCATCCCGGTGTTGAAACAAACTTCTCCGGTAGCAGTGCCTTGAATTCCGATGGATTTACCAAAAAAAACAGTTCCATCTTCGAGCAAAATCAATGCTTTAGGACGCGGACTGTATTTACTCATAGTTAAAATATTGCCGCAAAAATAGCATAAAAAAAAGGATAAACACAATGGTTTATCCTTATTAGTTATTAAGAAAAATGTTAAGTTTTAAACGTCTTTCTTATCTCCAGCGTCCTCAGCAGCGTCATCTGAAGATGATTCAGCGTTTGATTCTGCCTGTGGTTCTTCGGTTGTAGCATTATCCTCTGCAGCCACTTCCTCAGCAGTGGTGGTATCTGTAGCTTCTTCTACTACAACTTCCTCAGAAGCAGCCTCAACAACTTCTGTTTTGCTGCTACCTCGTCTTCTTGAGCGTTTCTTTTTAGGCTTAGCAGTCTCATAGGCGTCATTAAAGTCTACCAATTCGATCAAAGCCATATCCGCATTGTCACCCATTCGATTACCTAGCTTGATGATGCGAGTGTAACCTCCAGGACGATCTCCAATCTTTTCAGAAATCTCTCTAAAAAGCTCCGTGACCGCATACTTATTGCGCAATGAACTAAAAACAATCCTGCGATTGTGAGTAGTATCGCTTTTAGCCTTGGTGATCAATGGTTCTACGAATCGTTTAAGAGCTTTGGCACGAGCAACTGTCGTATTGATTCTTTTATGCTCAATCAATGAAGATGCCATATTGGCCAACATAGCCTTTCGATGCGATGCGGTTCTGCCTAAATGTGCTATTTTTTTTCCGTGTCTCATAGTGGTAAAGCGTTTTGAAAGGAGTTAGTCCTTGTCCAATTTGTATTTGCTTAGATCCATGCCGAAATTTAATCCTTTGGCAACCACCAAATCTTCCAATTCAGTAAGTGATTTTTTACCAAAGTTTCTAAACTTCATCAAATCCGTTTTGTTAAAAGAAACTAAATCGCCTAGAGTGTCTACTTCTGCTGCTTTCAAGCAGTTCAAAGCACGTACAGACAAATCCATATCGATCAGTTTGGTTTTTAACAACTGACGCATGTGAAGAGACTCTTCATCATAAACTTCTGACTGAGCGATTTCATCTGCCTCAAGTGTAATGCGTTCGTCAGAGAACAACATAAAGTGATGAATTAAAGTCTTTGCTGCCTCGGTCAATGCATCTTTGGGATGGATTGAGCCATCTGTTTTGATTTCAAAAACCAATTTTTCGTAATCCGTTTTTTGTTCAACACGAAAGTCTTCAATGCTGTACTTTACGTTTTTGATTGGTGTATATACAGAGTCTATGGCAATAGTACCAATAGGTGCACTGGCTTTTTTGTTTTCTTCAGCAGGCACATATCCTCTACCCTTTTCGATGGTGAATTCAAAATTAAGATTCACGCTCTTTTCCATATTGCAAATAACCAATTCCGGATTGAGTACTTGGAATCCAGAAATGAATTTTTGAAGATCACCAGCCGTAAGTTTGTCTTGGTTGGTTATAGCAACATTAACTGTTTCGTTGTCAACAGTATCTATTTGCTGCTTAAAGCGAACTTGCTTGAAGTTGAGAATCATTTCAGTAACATCTTCAACAACACCAGCTAGGGTTGAGAATTCGTGATCCACTTTGTCGATTCGTACCGAGGTAATTGCAAAACCTTCGAGTGATGAAAGCATCACACGACGAAGTGCATTACCAACAGTTAAGCCATATCCAGGTTCGAGAGGTCGGAATTCAAACACACCCTCAAACTCGGTGGATTCAATCATGATTACTTTATCAGGCTTTTGAAAATTAAATAATGCCATGTTTCGTTTATTTTGAATAGAGTTCTACAATTAATTGTTCTTTAATGTTTTCGGTGATTTGCTCGCGCTGAGGCACCGACACTAAAGTTCCTTCTAGAGTTGCTTCGTTCCATGACAACCATTCGTGAACAGGGTTTGACATGGAAACAGCACGCTCAACAACATCAAGTGTTTTGGATTTCTCACGAACACCTACTACATCGCCAACCTTTACCTGACAAGAGGGCACATTGACCACACTTCCATTAAGGGTGATGTGTCTGTGACTTACCAACTGGCGAGCAGCACTACGAGTAGGTGCTAATCCCAAACGGTAAACAAGGTTGTCAAGACGTGTTTCGCAAAGTTGCAAAAGCACCTCACCTGTAACGCCTTTACTGCGACTTGCTCGCTCAAAAAGATTACGGAATTGGCGCTCAAGTATACCATAGGTAAACTTTGCTTTTTGTTTCTCCATTAGCTGAACGGCATATTCCGACTTTTTTGGTCGACGTCGGTTATTGCCATGTTGGCCTGGAGGATAATTTCGTTTTTCGAATGCTTTGTCTTCTCCGAAGATTGCTTCTCCGAATTTTCTAGCAATTTTAGTTTTTGGACCGGTGTATCTAGCCATAAATTTAATTTAGAGGAGGGCGAATGAGAATTAAGGTCTATCCTTCGTCATCGTTGCCCTACCAGGATTTATTATTATACGCGTCGTCTTTTTGGAGGTCGACATCCATTGTGTGGCATGGGCGTTACATCAACAATTTCAGTAACTTCTATACCACCATTGTGAAGGGTTCTGATAGCAGACTCACGTCCGTTACCAGGTCCTTTTACAAATACTTTCACTTTTCGCAAACCAGCTTCTAGAGCAACTTTTGATGCGTCTTCAGCAGCAAGTTGAGCAGCATAAGGGGTGTTCTTTTTAGAACCTCTAAAACCCATTTTTCCTGCTGAGGACCATGAAATAACTTCTCCTTTGTTATTGGTTAACGATATGATGATGTTGTTGAAAGAAGCAGTAATATGTGCCTCTCCAAATGATTCAACAACAACTTTACGTTTTTTTGAACTTGTCTTCGCCATAGATCAACGATTATTTAGTTACTTTCTTTTTATTCGCAACGGTTTTACGTTTTCCTTTGCGAGTACGTGAATTGTTTTTGGTACGCTGACCACGAAGTGGCAAGCCCACACGATGACGGATGCCTCTAAAAGATCCGATATCCATCAGACGTTTGATGCTTAATTGTACTTCTGAGCGTAGCTCTCCTTCGATTTTGTAGTTCGATACCACATCACGAATTCGACCAATCTCATCATCGTTCCATTCAGAAACCTTTTTGTGTTCGTCTACACCAGCTTCTGATAAAATCTT
Source organism: Flavobacteriaceae bacterium (assembly GCA_050049275.1). Lineage (GTDB taxonomy): Bacteria > Bacteroidota > Bacteroidia > Flavobacteriales > Flavobacteriaceae > UBA724. The sequence goes on from JASFWO010000014.1 coordinate 7,839, forward strand.
TTGTGCACGACTTCTACCAATCCCATAGATATAGGTTAGTGCGATTGCGCCGCGTTTTTGTTTTGGAATGTCTACTCCTGATATTCTTGCCATAATTATCCTTGTCTTTGTTTGAATCGTGGATTCTTTTTGTTAATGACATACAGTCGTCCTTTACGTCGTACAATCTTGCACTCGGGACTTCTTTTCTTTAATGATGCTCGTACTTTCATAATTAATATCTGTAAGTGATCCTTGCCTTAGTCAGGTCATAAGGACTCATCTCTAATTTTACTTTATCTCCAGGCAATAACTTAATGTAATGCATCCGCATCTTACCTGAAATATGGGCTGTCACTACATGACCGTTCTCCAACTCAACGCGAAACATCGCATTGGATAGGGCTTCAATGATTTGACCATCTTGTTCTATTGCGGGTTGCTTTGCCATTATCCTCTTCTATTTTTTCCTGAACTCATCAGACCGTCATAGTGACGGTTGAGTAAGTACGCGTTAACTTGCTGAATGGTGTCTATGGCTACCCCTACCATAATTAACAGAGAGGTCCCTCCATAGAAAAGTGCCCAGCCTTGTTGCAATCCCATTAGTTGATAAGCGACTGCAGGTAATACGGCTATGGCTGCCAAAAACAAGGAACCTGGAAAGGTTATGTGTGACATCACACGATCCAAATAGTCAGCAGTTTCACCTCCAGGACGTATCCCTGGAATAAATCCTCCACTTCGTTTCAGGTCATCAGCCATTTTATTGGTAGGAACAGTGATTGCCGTGTAGAAATAAGTAAAAATGATTATTAACACAGCAAACAAAACATTGTACCACAATCCAAAAATATCCGAAAAGGAAGCTTGCATCCATTGACCAACAGTATTTTCACCGATCAAACGACCCAAATATGCAGGAGCAAACATAATGGCTTGAGCAAAAATTATGGGCATAACACCCGAAGCGTTGAGTTTTAATGGAATGTACTGGCGTGAACTTGCTTGGTTTTTAGCATAGCCTCCAGCAGCAGTTCTTCGCGCATACTGAACAGGAATCTGACGAACTGCCAAGACAAGTAACACACACAATGCGTTAACGATCACCCATATAACAAGTTCCACAAGAATGAATATCAATCCACCGTTGTTTTCTGTTACTCTAGAAACAAATTCTTGCACGAAAGATAGTGGCATGGTTGCTATGATACCAACAGTAATAAGCAATGAAATTCCGTTACCAATCCCTTTGTCAGTTATTTTTTCTCCGAGCCACATCGCAAATATGGTACCTGTAACAAGGATAATAACAGAAGAAATGATAAAGACTGGACCCTTACCTAACAAGAATGCTGAATCAGGAACCCCTAGGGCACCCAAACCATATAGGTAGGCAGGAGCTTGAACGACACAGATCGCTATGGTGAGCCAGCGTGTAATTTGGTTAATTTTTCTTCGGCCACTTTCCCCTTCCTTTTGAAGTTTTTGAAGGTACGGTATGGCAATCCCCATCAATTGAACAACAATAGAAGCAGATATATAAGGCATAATACCTAAAGCAAATATAGAGGCGTTGGCAAATGCACCCCCAGTAAAAGCATTTAATATCCCAAGAAGCCCACCACCGTCAGTGCGGTTAGCAAGTTCAGAAAGTTGAACCGAATCAATACCGGGCAGTACTACTTGAGCACCCACACGATAAACCAAAAGTAAACCTAAGGTAATACCAATACGGGTACGAAGTTCTTCGATTTTCCAAATATTCTGTATGACTTCAAAAATGCGTTTCATGCTTCTTATGCGTCTATAGCTTCTCCACCAGCAGCTTCTATAGCTGATTTTGCAGTTGTGGTAAATTTATGGGCAGTAATTTTTAGAGCAGCAGAAAGCTCGCCACGTCCTAAAATTTTTACCAAATCATTTTTTCCCGCCAATCGTAAAGCAATCAAATGCTCTAGAGTGACTTCTTTTTTAATTTTTTTTGCATCAACCAATGCTTGTAAAGTATCTAAATTGATACCTGTATAAGATTTTCTGTTGATGTTCTTAAAACCAAATTTTGGCACACGTCTTTGAAGAGGCATCTGACCTCCTTCAAAACCAATTTTTTTCGAATAACCAGAACGTGATTTTGCACCCTTATGCCCTCGTGTAGAAGTACCTCCTGTTCCTGATCCTTGACCACGACCCAAGCGTTTACTAGCTGATTTTACTGATCCCTTTGCGGGTTTTATGTTTCCTAATTCCATAATTTAAAGTTTCTCAACTGAGATTAGGTGTTTTACTTTATCTACCATTCCCATGACAGCAGGAGTAGCGTTGTGCTCAACAGACTGGCCCATTTTCTTAAGACCTAACGCTAACAAGGTGCGCTTTTGATCTTCAGGACGCTTAATCTTACTGCGGGTTTGTGTTACTTTTATCTTTCCCATGATCTTATCCGTTAAATACTTTATCAACTGTAATACCTCTTTGTTTTGCTACCATACGAGCATCACGTAATTGGAGTAAAGCATCAAAAGTAGCTTTTACCACGTTGTGTGGGTTCGATGAGCCTTGCGATTTTGAAAGTACATTCTGAATACCTACAGATTCTAACACCGCACGTACAGCACCT
>JASFWO010000133.1:0-3328 GCA_050049275.1 Flavobacteriaceae bacterium
TTTCAATGTTCTGGACAGACTTGTGGCCTCCATACCCATTCTTGGTCCTAATGAAGTAGATGGGACACCGTCTTCAGCATCTATACTCAATAATGCCAATCCTGTTGCCATGGTAGCACCATATTTAGCGGCTTCCTCATTGTACATTTTAGCTACCGCCTGCCATGTAGCCCGAAGAACATGATCTATTGTTTGGTATTGCATGTCTCAAATGTATAAAAAAATACTATGCGTGCATAGTATTTTAGAAAAAAAAGTAGGACTATTTATAAATCCTTTCGATCAATTGGGTGTATTTATTTGAGATAATTTTTCTTCGAAGTTTCATTGTAGGGGTGAGATGACCCGAGTCAACACTCCATACATCGGGAGTTAGGATAATTTTTTTAACTTTTTCCCACTGAGCAAATTGTTCGTTTGCTACATCAACTTCAGATTTTATTTTATCAATCACCTTATTGTCAGAAGACATTTCTTCAAGGCTTAGTTCCTTATCCCCATTTTCTTTAAGCCAGATGTTTAGAGCATCCGTGTTTGGCTCAATCAAGGCAGACGGATGTTTTTGTCCTTCACCTATTACCATTACTTGTTCAATAAATATTGACTGCTTAATCACATTTTCAATCACCTGGGGTGCAACATATTTACCTCCCGATGTTTTAAACATTTCCTTTTTTCTGTCGGTGATTTTTAAAAAACCATCTTCATCAATGTGGCCTATATCACCAGTGTGGAAGTAACCATCTTTAATAACTTCTTTAGTTTTTTCTTCATCTTTGTAGTAGCCCATCATCACATTAGATCCTTTACAAAGAATCTCTCCGTCAGAGGCAATTTTAACTTCTACTTTATCAATTACTCTACCCACTGTTCCAATACGATAGTTGCCATCTCGTAAGTCATTAACTGAAATCACGGGCGATGTTTCGGTGAGTCCATATCCTTCACAAACGGCCAGACCAGCAGCAGTAAAGACACGGGCGAGTCGTGGTTGGAGCGCGGCACTACCTGATGCAATTAGTTCCAAATTGCCACCAAGAGCTGATTTCCATTTTTTAAAAATCAATTTTCTTGCGATTTTTAATTTGAGCTCATAGATCCAACCATTTTGTCCGTAGGGTTCATATTGTAAACCCAAATCTACCGCCCAATTGAATAGTTTTTTCTTCAAGCCAGTAAGAGTTTGTCCTTTACTATAGATACGATCGTAGAGTTTTTCCAAGAGGCGAGGTACGGCTGTCATCACATTTGGATGCACTTCATTAAGATTTTCTCCGATGGTTTCAAGTGACTCAGCAAAATATACTCGGGTTCCGGAAAGTGTATATAGATAAATGAGCATACGCTCATAAATATGACATAAGGGTAAAAAGCTCAAAGCAACCGCTTTGCCTTGTTCCAAAGGTAGGCGCTGTTGGCTGGCTAGCGCATTGGAAACAATATTGTGATGACTGAGCATCACTCCTTTCGGAGTACCTGTTGTCCCCGAAGTATAAATAATGGTCGCTAGATCTTGTGGACGTACAGATTCCATGATGGCCTGTATTCTGGGTTGATGACTGGTTTCGCCACCTAACTCTAATACTTCGCTCCAATGCGCACAACCATCTATTTTGTCGAAACTGTAAACCTGTTCTAGCTTTGAACATTGTTCCCGAATCGAAACAATTTTATTATATACCTCTTGATCAGAAACAAAACAATATTTGGATTCTGAGTGATTGAGGATATACGCGTAGTCTTCTGCTGTAATGGTGGGGTAGATGGGCACATCGACGGCACCTAATTGTAAAACACCAATATCTACAATACACCATTCTGTACGGTTGTTAGTAGAAATAAGTGCTATTTTATCGCCCTTGCCTACACCGAGCTCCAACAACCCTCTACTTATTTGATTGGCTTTTGCCAAATATTCTCCACTTGATGTGTGCTCCCATACTCCGTTAACCTTAGTGTTTAGCGCACAATCAATAGGGTTTGAGCGCACTCGGTGATGAAGGATGTCAAATAGGCGAGATGGTGTGCTCATGCAATTAGTAGTTCCTTCACAAATATGCATTTATTTCGGCAAAACAAAAAATATATCCCTTGTTAACCTTGTTTTTTGAGCCATTTGTTGGCTGCAACAAAAGCTTCTATCCATGGACTTGCCTCATGGTCTAGGTTTTCGGGATAATGAGGCCAGTTCCAAGGAAATGTAGAACGTTCCAAATGGGGCATCATCACAACATGACGTCCTTGAGCATCACTCAAAATAGCTGCTCCATAATCCGATCCATTGGGGTTTGAAGGGTAAGCATCGTAAGTATATGTGCCAACAATATTGTAGGCAGATTCAGTTTTGGGTAAATCAAATTTCCCTTCTCCGTGAGCCGACCAAATGCCAAGTCTTGCACCCTTAAGATCAGAAAACATTACCGTGTTGTTTTCTTTAATGTCAACAGTGCTAAAGGTACATTCAAATTTACCTGAGTCATTGTGTAACATTTTAGGTTTTTGATTGTCGTTCTGGTGCAAAAGTCCTAGTTCGATAAACAATTGACATCCATTGCACACCCCCAAAGAAAGTGTGTCTTCTCTTTTGAAAAACTCCTCTAACGCCTTCCGGGCGAGCGGATTGTATTTGAAGCTGCCTGCCCAACCTTTTGCAGAACCAAGGACATCAGAATTGGAAAAACCTCCCACGGCAACAATGAGTTGTACGTCACTAAGATCTTCTCTTCCAGACATTAAATCGGTCATGTGGATGTCTTTAACTTCAAATCCTGCCAAATGCATCGCATAAGCCATTTCTCTTTCGGAATTGCTCCCTTTTTCTCGAATCACTGCAGCTCGAACTTTTTTTCCTGATGATTTGGGTAATTTTCCATTAAAATTTTCAGGGAATATGTAATTCAGAGGGGTTTGGTGGTATGTTTCAAAGCGTTCTTTGGCCAGCTCAGGTTTTGTTTGATGTGTATCCATCAAATATGAAGTGTAGAACCAATGGTCACGATATTTTGCAATGTCAAAATTCAGTGTTTTTTCACCTATTTGGATGTTCAGGCTTTTTTCAGAGTTGACATGGCCAATTAAGGTGAGTTGAACTCCTGATTTTTTGAGCTCCTCAGCTGTCTCTTCCTTTACTTGAATAATCAGCCCAGGATTCTCTGCATACAAAACCCTTTCATCTGGCGCTAGTGATGATAAATCAAGAGACATTCCAACATGATTATCAGCAAAGCACATTTCTAATAAACTGGTGATCAGACCGCCAGACCCAATATCATGACCGGATTCAATCTTACCTTTTTGGATGGCTAATTGAATGGCATTAAATGAAATT
>JASFWO010000135.1:0-3295 GCA_050049275.1 Flavobacteriaceae bacterium
TAATTTTAGTTGTTACCCTCAACGTAATACATGTACAGAGGCGAATGATTTGCCGGATATGATTGAAAACTACATGGATTATAGTACCCATCCATGTCAAAATATGTTCACCGAACAACAAACACGTGCGATGCAGTCTACACTCGAAACCTACAGGTCGAGTATAGCGACATACGAGATCACAACAACAACAACAGTCATCGATACAGTTGAGTACGATGAAATGTTGGTTTTTTACCGCTCAGATAAATCACAGATTATCGTGGAGGTCGTAGATAAAGAGCTAGATGTAACACTGAGTTTTGATTTATTCAATATAGTGGGACAAAAAATGATGGAAACGGTGACCATTGAAAAAAACGAAACCATCATACCAGCATCGAAGTTTTCACAGGGGCAGTATATTGCGGTTTTACGAACCGGTGATGGCGATCTGGTAAAAGTACAGCGCCTAATTGTTGATTAAGACAATCGGATTGACTCGCTAGCTTTCAGAAGCCTTTTTAGTTGTTCGTTTACTTGGATTTCGAGGTTTCTAAATGAACTCTCAGTGATTTCACCGCGCTTTCGTGCATCCCATAAGACAGAGATTAGTCGAGAACAACGCATGAATGTTTTCTCAATTTCATAGATGTTGTGGATTTGGTTCTCTTGTTGGGGATGTTGGGTCCGGGCAATTGCGATAGCCGCGCGTATAATTTCCGAGCGAACCCTTGAGGATAAATCCATGTGACTCGCATTTTCACCTAGCTTCTGTGCAATGTGCTGAATGCTTTGATTGATCTGATTATTCAATTTCATATCCCAAAGATGTATTGGTTGTGATAGCTTAATCGTGTGCTATTCATTTATAAACGCTTATTACCGTTTATAATCAATTAGGGGTTATATTTGCACTCTAATAGTTCTGATGATTTCACGCCGACTTGTACGGATAAAAACACTTCAAACGCTTTACGCTTTTAATCGAAGTGAAAACGGTATTGTAACTGATTACGAAACCTTATTGCAGGAAAAGTTCGATGCTGCTTACGACGCATACCTTTTTGTTTTAGATTTTCCTTATCACCTAAGAGAATTTGCCTTAGAAAAGCAGAATAGAGAGAAATCCAAATACTATCCTAAGGATGAAAAAATAGACCATTACCGGTTGTTGAATGGCACGAAAATGGTTGAAGGTATCCACAACCAAGTAGTTGGTCGTGCCAAGGAAGTTTTTAATTGGTCTTCTCTTGAATTACGTTTTGACCAATGGTTAAGAGATATCAAAGAATGGGACTTTGTAAGGGATTATGGGATCTTTTTTGAACCCAATCACGATCAACAGAAGGAATTCCTAGAAAGTTTATATTTCGCCTTATTGGATACGCATGAAACGTTTAATGAGGCTATAGAGGAAGTATATCCCTATTGGTTTGATGACTATTTATTCACCTCAAAAGACATTGTTAAAACGATAAGTCTCTCCGAAAACTTAGAGTCTTTGAACCTTAAAAAAAGAACCACTTCCAAGTCGGAAGGGGCTATATGGGCAAAGGGTTTGCTTAGAAATACCATTGAGAATAGTGATGAGTATAATGGTTTAATAGCAAAAGTGGCTAGTAATTGGGACCCAGCTCGTATTGCGGTGATGGACTTGTTGATTATCAAATTGGCTATTTCGGAGTTTTTGAATTGCCCAGAAATACCTTTGAGGGTAACCATTAATGAGTACCTAGAAATCACGAAAAGTTATAGCACTCCGAGTAGCTCAAAATTCGTAAATGGGATTTTAGACAAACTAAGACTTGATCTTGAGTCTAGAGGTGAAATCCGAAAAACGGGTAGGGGTTTAAAGTAAAACTGATAATTTTGTTGATTATGATATCTAGATGGTGGTATTTGTCCCTTTTTGTATTGGTTTTAGGTGCTTGTACGCCAAACAATCAAGATTTTACAACAGAGGACATCATAAAATCAAACCCAGAAGAACGAGATCCCAATGCACCCAAAGGTTCTATTACTTTTGAGGATACTGCGGCAGATTTTGGGAATATTGTAGATGGAGCCAAAATAGAGCACATTTTTGCGTTTAAAAACACAGGAAAAGGGCCAGTGAGTATTGCTAGAGTGCGAGCATCTTGTGGTTGTACCACACCCTCTTGGACCCAAGAAGTGATTCCAGCCGGTGGAGAAGGGAAAATTGTAGCCGTCTTTAATTCTTCAGGTAGAGGTGGACCCGATAATCCATTGGTGGAAAAACACATCGACGTACAGTTTGAAAATGCAGAAAGAAATCAATTTAGATTGATGTTTAGAAGCCATATCTTAAAAAAATAATTATGTATACAACTTCCATATTACAAGCAGCTCCTGGTGGAGCAGGATCAATGGTACCATTCCTTTTGGTGATGGTGGTATTTTTTGTGTTTATGATCCTTCCTCAAATGCGTCGCCAAAAAAAGACTAAGAGTTTTATTGCGGATCTTAAAAAAGGTGATCATGTCGTAACAACAGGTGGTGTTCATGCCAAAATATCTCAAATTCAGGATACTTACTTGATATTAGACCTCGAAGAAGGAAAGATGAAGGTGGACAAGTCGGGTGTGAGCATGGAAAGCACAAGGGCAGCTTATCCATCTGCTACAGACAAGAAATAGCACAGATGCTAAAAGTGGGTATTACCGGCGGCATAGGTAGTGGAAAAACTACCGTATGCGAGATTTTTTCGTCGTTTGGAATACCTGTTTTTAATGCGGATGCTGAAACCAAGCAACTGTATACCAATTCTACAGAGCTTCGACACCAACTTGTTGTCACTTTTGGCGAAGACGTTTTTTTGACGTCGGGAGCCATTAACAAAGCATTTTTATCTGAAAAACTGAAGTTTGATGAAGGGCGTAAAGCCTTAAACGCTACTGTACACCCTTTTGTTTTTGAACGATTTAAACAATGGTCAGAGGAGCAGAATAGTCCTTATGTCATTAAGGAAGCGGCAATTTTGTTTGAAAGTGGTGCAGACAAAACCGTGAATAAGTCGATTCTCGTTACAGCTCCGATGGATATTAGAATTGACAGGGTGAAAAGCAGAGATGCTCGAACAGTTGAAGAAATTCAATCCATCATAGCAAGTCAATGGACCGATTCTCGTTTAATGGAATTGGTAGATTTTATTGTGGTTAATGATGGCAAGCATTCCTTGATTGAGCAAGTACGGGCTTTACACGCCAAGCTCATTCATCAGGCTACTCATTTTTAGTTGAAGGTCACTAGCTGAAGATTTTGCTTTATCTGCAAAGTCTTCGCCATTTCCAGC
>JASFWO010000037.1:0-7609 GCA_050049275.1 Flavobacteriaceae bacterium
TGGATCGGCCTCCATTGCACACTCTGCTGTAAAAACCAAATACGCTGCATCTGAAGGTCTAGTAGCCTTGTTAGAGCCTTTTATTGATACAGTTGTCATCTGTACCTTGACGGCCTTGGTAATTATTATTTTTAACGGAGATCAAAGTGTGTTTACCTATGGAGGTGAAAATGGTGTAGTAGTAATTGATGGTGTAGGTGTGGAGGGCGCTGGAATCACCGCTGCTGCATTCGCTGAATACATCTCTTTTTCTGGCCCTTTTTTAACCATAGCAGTTGTGTTGTTTGCGATCTCTACAATGATTTCCTGGTCATATTATGGCCTACAATCATGGATGTTTGTCTTTGGAAAAAACAAATGGTCTGACTTAACATACAAGTTGTTGTTTTTAGCGTTCATCGTTATCGGGGCTGCCGGAGACATGTCGGCCGTATGGACTTTTTCAGATGCAATGATTTTGGCTCTCGTATTTCCTAATATGATCGGCTTGTTTTTCTTGTTCCCAAAAGTCAAACAAGAACTAAACAGATATCTAAAAGCCATTCGAACGGCATGATGTAGTCTTTTGTAATGCGCCCCTTATCTCGTTGGACACGCGCTCAGCGCCGTGGCTTGTTAATCGTTTTTGGATTGTCCTTTTTGGGACACTTAGCCGTTTACAATTTTGTTAAAAAACCCAGTCCCAAACATCTGCTCACACCTCTTCCAGAAGCAGTTTTGACACAACGCGATTCGTTACTGGTCTTGCAAAGGATCAAAGACACTTTGTATCCATTTAACCCCAACTACATGTCCGCTTACCATGCCTATCGATTGGGACTGCCCAAGTGGATGTCTGATTCAATTAAAACCCGAATTGCCCGTCGCGAATACTTTAAAACAACAGACGAAGTGCGTCGTTTTTTGGCTCTCAACGATACTGATTGGTTGAATGTATTTCCCTATATCAAAATACCTGAATATATTTCAAAAAAAAGAAAAAAAACACCCCTGAAAAACAAATTACAGCTAAACACAGCCACTTTAGAACAACTGCAAAAAGTACATGGAATAGGTTCTGTTTTGGCCACTCGCATTCTTGACATGTGTAATGCTCTTGGGGGGTTTATAAGCCCCAATCAGTAGGAAGATATTTGGGGTTTGAATCAAGAAGTCATAGATAGGGTTTGGTATTTGTTTTCGCTAGACTCTGTTCCTCATGTTGCTCCTCTAAATATCAATACGGCAACCATAGACGAATTAGCCTCAAATTACTACATCAACTACGGGCTTGCCTCTCGTATCGTAGCCTATCGCTGCCGACATGGGGAGATTGCCGACTTAAATCAGATGGCACTAAGGCTCGAAATTGATTCGGTGCGGATTGCAAGAATTGCCTTATATTTGAATACAAAAAAATTGCTAGAATGAACATTGATGTAACCTTAGATAGGATGGATACTCATACCCTTGAAACAAGACAGATGGTGGCTGATTCTGCTCGCGATTTTGCACTTCATTACCTCAAGCCCCATGTTATGAAGTGGGATGAGGCGCAACACTTTCCTGTAGATGCAATGAAACAAGCTGGGTCACTGGGTTTTTTAGGGATGTTGGTACCTGAAACCTATGGTGGTTCAGGTCTTGGTTACCATGAATATGTAGCCATGATTGAGGAAATCTCTAAAGTAGACCCTTCTATCGGGCTTTCCGTCGCTGCACACAATTCACTTTGCACAAATCATATTCTAAAGTTCGGAACAGAGTCCCAAAAACTTCGATGGTTGCCCAAATTGGCCACTGGAGAATGGATAGGTGCTTGGGGATTGACCGAGCACAATACCGGCTCTGATGCAGGAGGGATGAATGCTACTGCAAAAAAACAAGGGAATGAATGGGTCTTAAACGGTTCAAAAAACTTTATCACCCATGGCATTTCTGCAGACATTGCGGTTGTGATTTTTCGAACAGGAGAAAAAGGGGATAGTCATGGAATGAGTGCATTTGCTATTGAGCGTGGTACACCAGGTTTTAGTTCAGGAAAAAAGGAAGATAAAATGGGTATGCGTGCTTCTGAAACCGCTGAAATGATTTTTGATAATTGCCATATTCCTGAAGAAAATCTTATAGGAGAAGTGGGTGAAGGTTTTATTCAATCCATGAAAATTTTAGATGGGGGACGCATTTCTATCGCAGCCCTATCTATTGGGATTGCCAAAGGTGCCTATGAGGCCGCACTTCAATATTCCAAAGAGCGTGTCCAGTTTGGCAAACCCATAAGCAGTTTTCAAGGCATTTCATTTAAACTTGCAGAAATGGCCACCAATATAGAAGCCGCAGACTTGCTCACTCAAAACGCCAGTCAAATGATCAACGAAGGCAAAAAGATGACCAAGCAAAGCGCAATGTGTAAGTTATTTGCCTCAGAAATGTGTGTTAAAACCGCTAACGAAGCGCTGCAGATTTTTGGGGGCTATGGCTATTCTAAAGAATTTCCTGTAGAAAAATTTTACAGAGACGCCAAGTTGTGTACCATTGGTGAAGGGACCTCAGAAATCCAAAAAGTAGTCATATCCAAACAATTATTAAAGTAAATAGTTGTCGACTGATAAAATGTAATTATATTTGACCCCATTTTAAAAGAGAGGAGGTTAAGGCATATGCTCATTATACCAATAAAAGACGGAGAAAATATCGATAGAGCGCTGAAGCGTATTAAACGTAAATTCGACAAAACGGGTACTATGCGTCAGCTGCGTGAGCGCCAGACGTTTACAAAGCCTTCTGTCGCACGCCGAGCCGTCGTACAAAAAGCACAATATATTCAGCATCTTCGCGATCAAGAAGAAAATTAAGACTGAATTTTACCCTACAATATCTTGCATCGAACGTGAGTTTTTATTAACTTGTGTTCGATGTCTTTTTTTGTGCTATGCCCTTAACACCTTTCTTAGATTATTTAGCATTAGAGAAAAAATTTTCTCCCCACACCCTGAGGGCTTATAAGAAAGATTTAGAGTCATTTCTTTCCTATTGTATGCAAGAATACAAAATCAAAGACTTGACTGATATAAACTACCCAATGGTTCGACGTTGGATTGTGATTTTGTCCGATAAAGGTTTAGAAACAAAAACCATCAACAGAAAATGCTCTAGCTTAAAAACATATTTCAAATTTTTACAAAAAATTGAAGTCTTAAGCGAATCACCCATGCAGGGTCATAAACAACTCAAATCAACCCCTAAGTTAGTAGTGCCCCTTACTGAAGTTGAGTTGCAAAACTTGATGTCTACGTATGATGATAGTAACTACGAAGGTTCTCGAGATGCATTAATTTTGGAGCTCTTGTACAACACGGGCATACGACGGGCAGAATTGATTTCCATTGCGATTAATGATCTAGACTTTGCGAATGCACAGCTAAAGGTCATTGGTAAGCGCAACAAAGCGCGTTTGATCCCTTTGTTACCTAATGTTGTCAATCGTATTCAATCATATCTCAACTTTAGAAGTCAGCAAATAGGTGCCAATCGCAGCCGATATTTGTTTATCAACGCTCAAGGACAAGCAATGAATCCCTCGAAAATTTACAGTTGCGTCACAAAATTTTTAAGCATGATTTCAACAAAAAAGAAATTGAGCCCTCATGTGTTGCGTCATTCTTTCGCCACACATTTACTAAACAGAGGAGCTGACATCAATACTATAAAAGAGTTGTTGGGGCACAGCAGTTTGTCTTCTACACAACTCTACACCAAAGTACAGTTGCCCAAAATCAAAACAGAATATAAATCAGCCCATCCTCGTGGGTAACCACGAAAGGGCATAAATCTCAAGCGTATGAAATTAAATATTCAAACCGTACATTTTTCTATGAAATCTGCCTTGCGTGCATACATTCAAAAGCGAATCAATAAGTTCTCAACCTATTATAATCGTATTATTGGTGTAGACTTGTATTTGATATTAGACAACCAATCTGACCAGCAAAACAAGCGGGTTGAAGTGCGTGTTCAGATACCAGGAGATGACATTATTGTGACCAAGCAAAGTGATACATTTGAGAAAGCCATTGAGTTGGTAGCTTCGGCTGCAGAAAGGTCACTCGTGCGCAGAAAAGAAAAAACGAGAATGGTTTAATTTTTTATGACAAAAATGCTTTGAATCAAAAAAAATAAATTGATACATTTGCAGTCCGCTTGAAAGAGCGGACTTTTTTTTGCCGATGTAGCTCAGTTGGCTAGAGCAGCTGATTTGTAATCAGCAGGTCGTGGGTTCGAGCCCCTCCATCGGCTCCATCTGTTTTAGATGACATCGTGCATAAAAACAGTAGGTATCGGACTTTTTCGACAACCGTTCTTTGAAAATTCGGGGAGATACTCAAGCGGCCAACGAGGACAGACTGTAAATCTGTTGGTTTTTACCTTCGCAGGTTCGAATCCTGCTCTCCCCACACAAGTTTATAATGCGGGAGTAGCTCAGTTGGTAGAGCGTCAGCCTTCCAAGCTGAATGTCGCCGGTTCGAACCCGGTCTCCCGCTCCAAAAGTTGTTTTATTTCGATTTTTTTTCTTTATGATGATCGATCAGGTAACAACGCAAATAGAGGGTGAGAACTTGCCTGCCCTATGGCAGGGTTTATGCCGCGTTAGCGGTAAACCCGGTCTCTCGCTCCAAAAGGTCTTCCGAATGACCTGCACTGCCGATGTAGCTCAGGGGTAGAGCGTTTCCTTGGTAAGGAAGAGGTCACGAGTTCAAATCTCGTCATTGGCTCTGAGTTTTTCATAAAAACCCCATGTAGAGTTTTTGTTTAGCATCTAAGTTTTGTTTTGCATATTCCTTAAACTAACTTTGCAACAACTAAACAATAACTAATGAAAACCAATTTTTTTTCACTTCTCATAATAATTTCTATTTATTCTTGTAATAAAGACGAAACAACGCTTCCAGGTCAAAATGCCCATAGTGGCTATACCCTAGTATGGAGCGATGAGTTTGATCAACCCTCCATCGACACTAACAATTGGACCTATGAATTAGGGGATGGAACGGATTACGGACTAAAATCTGGATGGGGCAATGAAGAGCTTCAACTATACACAGACTCAAAAGACAATTCTTACATAAAGTCTGATGAACAAGACAATTCAGTCCTAGCCATTGTAGCTATGGATCATGGAGATGGCGGGTATAGTTCTGCAAAACTAACGACAAACGATCTTCAAAATTTTCTTTATGGTAGAATCGAAGCGAGAGTGAAGCTGCCCTTTGGACAAGGTATTTGGCCTGCTTTTTGGTTGCTTGGTGAGAGCCATGAAACAGTGGGTTGGCCAGGATCTGGAGAAATTGATGTTTTTGAAGTTATTGGGCATGAAACCAACATAGTACACAGCAGTGCACACTGGGTAAATTCAGATTTGAAGAAAGGCACCAGCACCGAATACATAGATACTGGTATCAATTTAGAAACAGACTACCATACTTATCGTCTCGATTGGACTCCCGAAGAACTTGTTTTTTATGTTGAAGAAATAGAGGTAAACCGAGTATCCATTGATAGCGACATGAAAGAGTTTTTAAGACCCGCCTATTTAATTTTAAACATTGCGGTGGGTGGTAATTGGCCAGGGTCTCCGGACGAAACAACCCAATTCCCTCAGGAAATGTTGGTTGATTGGATTCGTTATTATTCAATGGATGGATTTGAAGCACCTGAATCACCAGCTCTAGATCCTGATGAAGAAACACTTGGAATTGTATATGATGAATTCGCGGTCCATGCCATTAACGAGTCTAGTGATCAGTTCCCAAATATTGGTTTGAAAATATATGGTGATGGAGGCGAGCCTGCCATATCATCATCGAACGATGCGATTTATGGAGATACTAGTTTAAGTTTAAATTTCACTGGAGAAAGTTGGGGAGGTGCTTTTTTCCAATTTGATGAAGAATTCCTTGATTTCAGTGCCTATGCACAATCCAATCTTGTTTTTTCATTGAAAAAACCTGAAAGTATAGCTGACTTTGAAATCAAATTAGAATCAGCAGAAGCAGATGGGAAACTTTATATTGTCAATTACACAGGTACAGACATTGGAAACGGTTTCAAGGAGTATAGTATTCCGTTGCAAGAATTTGTAGATCAGGGATTGGATTTGTCTCAAATGTTTATTCCATTTGCTATTTGGAATCCAATAAACAGTGATGGTGAATGGCAAGGCGGTGAAGTTTTGGTTGATAACATTTATTTTGATTAGTATTTTTTTAATACTTTAAAATCACTGTTTTATTGCCTGTTAAAGTTGTTGATTTTCCCCTTGAGGCAACTCAAAAATTTAGCCTATGTGGTGGTGTGTGTGGTATAAGTAAAAAATATGGTGTTATTTATCAATAATTATATTATATTTGCGCTCATTTTAAAAGCATAAACAAAACATATTATGGCAAAGGAAACTTTCGATCGGTCTAAACCCCACTTGAATATCGGAACCATTGGGCACGTCGATCACGGAAAAACAACCCTTACGGCTGCGATCACTAAAGTATTGGCTGATGCCGGACTTTCTGAAGCTAAGAGCTTTGATCAAATTGACAACGCACCCGAAGAAAAAGAAAGAGGTATTACCATTAACACTTCACACGTTGAATACCAAACGGCCAACCGTCACTACGCTCACGTAGATTGTCCTGGTCACGCTGACTATGTTAAAAACATGGTTACAGGTGCTGCACAGATGGATGGAGCGATTTTGGTGGTAGCTGCGACTGATGGCCCTATGCCACAGACTCGTGAGCACATCCTTTTAGGTCGTCAGGTTGGTGTTCCACGCATTGTTGCTTTCTTGAACAAAGCAGACATGGTGGATGACGAAGAATTGTTGGAATTGGTTGAAATGGAAGTTCGTGAATTATTGAGCTTCTACGACTATGATGGAGACAACGGTCCAGTAGTACTAGGTTCTGCACTTGGTGCTCTTAACGGTGAGCAAAAATGGGTTGACTCAGTTATGAAACTCATGGAAGAAGTTGACAACTGGATTGAGCTTCCTAAGCGTGATGTTGACAAAGACTTCTTGATGCCAATCGAAGACGTATTCTCAATTACTGGACGTGGTACAGTAGCTACAGGACGTATCGAGACAGGTGTTGCCAACACAAGTGACGCTGTTGACATCATCGGTATGGGCGCTGAGAAATTGGCTTCTACCATCACTGGTGTTGAAATGTTCCGCAAAATTTTGGATCGTGGTGAAGCAGGTGATAATGTAGGTATCTTATTGCGTGGTATCGAGAAGACCGATATCAAACGCGGGATGGTAATATGTAAGCCAGGTTCTGTAAAACCACATGCCAAATTCAAAGCCGAGGTATACATCTTGAAAAAAGAAGAAGGTGGTCGTCACACACCATTCCATAACAACTACCGTCCACAGTTCTACGTTCGTACAACTGACGTTACAGGTAACATTAACTTACCTGATGGAGTTGAGATGGTTATGCCTGGTGACAACCTTACCATAACAGTAGATCTTATCCAGCCCATCGCATTAAGCGTTGGTTTGCGTTTTGCTATCCGTGAAGGTGGTAGAACAGTAGGTGCTGGTCAGGTAACTGAAATTTTAGACTAAATT
>JASFWO010000114.1:0-3650 GCA_050049275.1 Flavobacteriaceae bacterium
TGTCTCCTTTACCTTCGGAAAGATAAACACGCGCTACGGCTGTTTTACGACGACCAATTTTGTGAATCACTTCCATATTACTTCAATTCGTTGATGTTAATAGCGGACGGCTTTTGACCTTCATAAGGGTGATCGGAACCAGTTACTACATAAAGGTTGCGAAACAAGTCTGCACCCAATTTGTTTTTTGGTAACATGCCTTTAACAGCTTTTTCGACCAAACGTTTTGGGTCTTTTGCAAACATCTCGGTGGCAGACAAACTACGTTGACCACCAGGGTAGCCCGTGTAACGGATGTAAGATTTGTCTTCCCATTTGTTGCCAGTCAATTTGACTTTTTCGGCATTGATCACTATCACATTGTCACCACAATCCACATGGGGTGTGTAGCTCGGTTTGTGTTTGCCGCGCAACAGCTTGGCAACCTTAGACGAAAAACGTCCAAGAATCTGATCTTCGGCATCTACTACCAACCACTGCTTGTCAGCGGTTTGTTTGTTGGCAGAGATGGTTTTGTAACTCAATGAATCCACTAATAATTGCTTTAATTCGTTTTCCCAAAAATTCGGTTCACCGAAATCGGGCTGCAAATGTACAACTAATAGAGAAAAAAGCAAACAGACATCAAAAATAAAATAATCAGGCTAATGCGCTGCCAGCCAGTCGGTACCCGTACCCGTATCCACCACCAGCGGTACGTTTAGAGCAAAGGCCTGTTCCATTTCGGCTTTGACCATGTGTTCTAAAGCCTCTAACTCTGATTTTTTCGCATCAAACACCAGTTCGTCATGTACTTGCAGCAACATTTTGGAATCAAAATCTTTGAGTTTTTTATGGATACGAAGCATGGCAATTTTGATGATGTCCGCTGCGCTTCCTTGTATGGGTGCGTTGACTGCGTTGCGTTCGGCAGCTCCTCTAACCACAGGATTGCGAGAGTTGATGTCTTTTAAATAACGGCGCCTACCCAATACGGTCTCTACATATCCGTTTTCACGAGCAAAATTCACTTGCTCACCTATGTATTCTTTTAACCGAGGATAGGTTTCATAGTAAGCATCAATAAGGGCTTTGGCTTCGCTTCTGCTTAGGGTAGTCTGATTGCTTAGGCCAAAGGCAGAAACCCCATATATGATACCAAAGTTCACCGTCTTTGCTTGGCTGCGCTGTTCTCGACTGACTTCTGAAATCGGCACGCCAAAGACCTTAGCGGCGGTACTGGCATGAATGTCCTCATTGTTGTTAAAAGCAGATTGCATCTCAGGATCGCCACTCAAAGAAGCGATGACCCGTAATTCGATCTGAGAATAGTCAGCAGCCAATAAGATATGGTTCTCATCACGAGGTACAAATGCTTTGCGAACCAGCTGCCCTCGTTGTGTGCGTATCGGTATGTTTTGTAGGTTGGGATGGTTGCTGCTTAGTCTTCCCGTTGCAGCCACCGCTTGGTTGTATTGGGTGTGTACGCGTCCAGTAGCGGCGTTAACTTCCTCAGGAAGGGCATTTACATAGGTATTGTTGAGTTTTTGAACAGATCTCCATTCCAATATATTGGCCACAATAGGGTGGTCCTTGGCCAAGTAGGAAAGCACCTCTTCGGCTGTGGAATACTGACCAGTTTTTGTTTTTTTAGGTTTGTCCACCAATTTCAGCTTATCAAATAGGATGGGACCCAATTGTTTGGGCGAGGCTAGGTTAAAGCGCTCGCCAGCTTGCTCGTAAATACGTTCTTCTAAGTTTTGAGCCTCTGTACCAAACTCATCACTCAGCTTTTGAAGGTAATCCACGTCTACACGAATCCCTTCTCGTTCCATGTCAGCCAGGACACTCACTAAGGGGATTTCGATGTCTCGGAATAATTTTTCCAAATGGCTGTTTTGTAGCTCTTTGGTAAAATGGGTTTTGAGCTGAAAGGTGATGTCTGCATCTTCAACTGCGTATTCTTTTTGTTGATCCAAGGGGACCTCTCGCATAGATCGCTGTTTGGGGCCTTTTTTGCCAATGAGTTCGGTGATGGACTGGGGCTGGTAACCTAGATAGGTTTCTGCCAATACATCCATGTTGTGACGCATGTCGGGATTGATCAGATAGTGTGCAATCATGGTGTCGAACATAGGGCCCTTCACCTCAACCCCATATTGCAGCAAGACCTTCAAATCGTATTTTAGATTATGAGCTATTTTTTCAATGTCAGAAGATTCAAAAAAGGGTCGGAAGAACTCCAAATCGGTCTGGCATGCCAATCGGTCTTCGGCTAGGGGCAAGTAAAAGCCCGTATGTGCTTGCCAACTAAAAGCGATGCCCACCAGCTCTGCCGTAAGCGGATCTAGCCCAGTAGTTTCTGTGTCAAAACAAACCGATTTTTGTTTCATTAAGGCCTGTAGCAGCAGTTGTTTTTCCTTTTCGCTTTCTACCGTTTGATATAGATGTGTGGTGTTTGACAAACTTGCTTTGCTGCTTTCGTCTTGGACATTCCCAGCACCTGGTTGGTTGAACAAATCAAAGACTTGAGGGGTAGGTGAGGAACTTGCTGTTTTTGGTATGGGTGTAGAATTTGACTCTGACACAATGGGTTGTTCCTCAACAAATAATTTTAAAAAACTCTCTGTCATACGACGAAACTCCAACTCTTGGAATATGGACTTGACTTTCCCTGTATCAGGTTTGTCCAAAGTGTACTGCTCGGCCTCAAATTGCACGGGCACATCTAGCATAATGCGCGCGAGTTGTTTGGACAGCAGTCCCAATTCTTTGTTGGCCTCGATCTTTTCCTTCATTTTACCCTTCAACTCATGGGTGTTGGCCAATAGACCCTCCATGCTCCCATAGGCAGCTAGGAATTTCTTTGCTGTTTTTTCACCTACTCCTGGTAGGCCAGGGATGTTGTCTACAGAATCTCCCATCATACCCAAAAAGTCGATGACTTGTTCGGGATGTTGTATTTCAAATTTTTCTTGGACTTCGGGAATACCCCAAATCTCGATACCGTTGCCCATGCGAGCAGGTCGATACATAAATATATTTTCAGAAACCAACTGTGCAAAATCTTTATCAGGAGTCACCATATAAACCTGAAAACCCTCTTTCTCAGCTTGTTTGGACAAGGTTCCTATAATGTCATCGGCCTCAAAACCCACTTTTTCAATGACAGGAATGTGCATGGCCTCCAATATTTGATGGATGTAAGGAACAGCGAGCTTAATGGCTTCGGGAGTTTCAGAACGATTGGCCTTATAATCTGAAAAAACTTCAGTACGTGCTACAGATCCTCCTTTGTCAAAGGCTACTGCAAGATAATCGGGCTTTTCGCGCCGTATCAGATCCAACAGAGAGTTTGTAAAACCCATTATGGCACTGGTATCCATTCCCTTGGAGTTGATCCTGGGGTTTTTGATAAAAGCGTAGTAGCCTCTAAAGATCAAGGCATAGGCATCAAGAAGAAAAAGTCGTTTTTGTTTGGACATGGACAATATTCAAAAATAGGATTTTAAAATTGGAAAAACATATTTGATTCCTATATCTTTATTTCATGGTTTTGTTAAGGGTTACTCTCTTTATTTTTTTAATGCTTTTGTTCAGTGCTTATGCTGGGCAGACCTTGCGAACGGTTACCTCATCCAAATGGGTTTGGTGGGTCTATTTATTGTTAT
>JASFWO010000001.1:0-24564 GCA_050049275.1 Flavobacteriaceae bacterium
AATTTCTAGACATATACAACATACAAAAAGAACCCGCTCGCACCAATGCATTTGGTTTTCTTATAATCTTATTGGTCTTCCAGGTCATTGTGGTTGTTTTCTTATCCATTGAAGACATTCTTCGTGGTTTTCGAGCAATTATTGCTTTTTTTGTCCCTGAGGTGGGACCTGTTTGGGTGGGTCGAAGAAAATTTGTCAGCCAGATAGCTTTAGGTCTGGCGGCCCTTCCCGTTGCTGGGTTGCTGTATGGGATTTTGAAAGGGAAGTACAACTATAAGGTGCTCAGTTATGAACTCACCTTTGACGATCTACCTGAGGCTTTTGATGGCTTTCAACTGACACAAATATCGGACCTTCATTGTGGGAGTTTTGACAATCCTGAACGTGTTCAATACGGAATTGACCTAATAAACGAACAGCGATCAGATGTAATTCTTTTTACAGGAGATATGGTCAACAACCGAGCCGCCGAACTCGATCGTTGGCAGAGTATGTTGGCTACCCTTGACGCCAAGTATGGGGTCTATTCAGTGTTGGGCAATCATGACTACGGAGATTATGTTCCATGGAATAGTCCCGAAGACAAATCGTCTAATATGGACAGGCTTATGGAGATCCAAAAACAAATGGGCTTTAAGTTGCTCTGCAATGAAAATGATGTGATTCATAAAGAAGATCAAAAATTAGCCATAGTGGGTGTTGAAAATTGGGGTGCTGGTGAGTTTACCAAAAAAGGGGATTTGTCCAAAGCCCTTTCAGGTCTTGATGCGGATTGTTTTAAGATTTTGTTGACCCACGACCCTTCCCATTGGCAGCTCAAAATCAAGGACGAGGACATAAACATTCCTTTAACTCTCAGCGGTCATACTCACGGTATGCAATTTGGCATTGAAATTCCAGGGAAGTTCAAATGGAGCCCTGTCAAATGGCGCTACCCCTATTGGGCAGGGGTGTATAAAGAGAACAATAAATACCTCAATGTCAACCGTGGATTTGGTTATTTGGCCTACCCTGGCCGTCTTGGAATATGGCCTGAAATCACCGTAATAACCTTAAAAAAAGCGGTTTAGCAAGGATTTAACCATAAAAATGTATTTTTGTGTTGAGTACATATCCTAAATTTGATTGAACCATGTCTAAGTTTGGTGAATTAATAGATGCAAAAGCACCGATCCTACTCGACTTTTACACAGAGTGGGATGAAACTTCTGAGGAGATGCATTCGGTGTTGCGCGATGTGGCAGCTGCTATGGGCGACCAAGGCAAAGTCATTAAAATTGATGTCGAAAAAAATCCTCAGCTGGTCGAAGCTTTGCGAGTCAAAGGCTTACCTACCCTAATGATTTATAAAGGCGGTGAAATGGTGTGGCGCCAAAGCGGAGAACAAGACGCCAACACTTTGATTTCTTTGATGAAAGATTTCCTTTAAGACCTCAATTGCTCGAATCTAGCTGAAGCCGAATCAAATGTTTTTTGGGCGGCTTGTAAAATTTCTTGATTTTCTTCGTGCCTTTTCAGACTTTCCAACAACGACCGATAGGCTCCTACATCAACCAGTATGGAAGAGGCGTAGTATGTTAAATCATCTGCTTCGATATTGCCATACAACTCCAATCGGTTTTGGTAAATAGTGGCTATTTTTTCAAACAAATCCAACCCTGCCTTGGTGTCATTAGCCTTATACAAAGCAGGTACAAATGCCTGAAGCTCCGCATAAAAATCATAATCACCGTAAAAATAACTGAAGGGTTTGATCGCATCATAAAACAACTTGTACTCCTCAGCAAGTGCTTCATAGTCTCTCGATTGAACAATAGTTTCTACCAAACTTCGATAACGTTCTACATAAGCCAGTAACTCTGTTGACATATTGTATTGGTCATCAAGAGAGATACTCGCATAATATGCCATGTATTCTCGATATCCTTTAGACAATTCTCGCATCAAGTTTTGGGCTTTACTTGGTGCGCCAGCACGGTAATACGCCTCCACAAAAGGGGTAAGTAAACTGTAGTAACCGAAAGATTCAAGAGGCATTTTATCCATAGCCAAATCTAGTACATCAATGGCTTTGTCGGCTTGTCCCTCATCGATTAGGGATTCGGCCAATCTGCTTATGTTGGATCGAAATGAGATGCTGTTTTTTCGAGTTTCAGGATCGTGATAGATCAAAGGACTATCGGCATTTCCCCAATCCCATTTTTTAACAATCTCATACATTTTGTCGGCATCTATGCGCCCCATTTGATACGGATTGTTCGGGTTAATGAGTGTGCGAATGGGCACCAATTTGTAGACCAAGCCTTCGAGCTGAAGGTAATCTTTCATCCAAAAATATTCTTCCTCATCATAGCTACCCCCTGTAAAGTAAATGGGTCTTTCCCAATCGTTGTTTTTAAGGATATCGAGCATCAACAAGCGGTTTTTGTAGATTCCAGAAGTGGGTAAGTCGATGTCAATATAATCAACGATGAGATGTGCATCTTGAGGTTTTACCACCCCGCTTTTCAATACATTTTCTTTATTGACGGGCACTCGAAGTTTGTTGGTAGGATAATACACAAGTTCTTGGGTGGCTTTCGGAATCTGGTCCAAGTCTGCTCCGTATTGTTGCAGCAAATGTTTGTATTTGGTGCGGGGGTGATCACTGCTTACCCAGTTCATAAAGTCATCAATGTCCCATCGCACGCTGTCCAGAAGCGCTTCGTGTTTGATGTAATCTCTCACGCCATAAGCATATTGAGCATGTTTGAGTTGTGAGGGTATTGGGGTGCTCTCGTACGTCTTTCTTTTGAGTTGATCGATATACCAATCGGTTGCCAAAAGCTGGGTATTGATGCTTCGAACATCGGTACGATAGCCTTCAATTTCTTGGACATACCAAATTGCGAAAGTATCATTGTCTCCTATGGTAAAAATCATCGCATCTACACCCTCTTCCACGGAATCCAAATAGGCTTTGGCGGTCGATTGGGCGGTGTATCTTCCCGATCGGTCGTGATCGTCCCAATTTTCAGAAGCCATTAGCACAGGCACCGCTAACAGACTCAGAGTTGCAGTGAGCCCAACTGCGAGTTTGGGTCGTAGGTAGTTTTTGAGTTGGGTTTGTAAAGCCAACACTCCGAACCCTATAAAAATGCTAAAAGCATAAAACGAACCCACCAAGGCATAATCCCGTTCACGGGGTTCAAACACCCGCTCATTTAAATACACCTTTAATGCCAAACCTGTAAACAAGAAAAGCAACAACACCACCCAAAAACGTTTTGGATCTTTTTGATACAGAAACAACAATCCAAAAAGCCCGAATAGTAAGGGCAACATGTAATATTTGTTTTTGCCTTTATTGTTTTGCAATTCGCTAGGCAAGGCGTCTTGATCTCCCAAGCGCCAGTTGTCTATAAAAGGGATGCCACTGATCCAAT
This sequence comes from Flavobacteriaceae bacterium, assembly GCA_050049275.1. Taxonomy (GTDB): domain Bacteria; phylum Bacteroidota; class Bacteroidia; order Flavobacteriales; family Flavobacteriaceae; genus UBA724. Next base: position 3,426 of record JASFWO010000001.1, read on the forward strand.
TTCCATTGGTGCGATCGAGTTTTCCCTGGATGTCATTTTGGCGTCCTGAAAAATTCCACAAAAAATACCGCCAATACATATATCCCATTTGAAACTCAAACATATAGCGGAGGTTGGTGAAAAACGAAGGCTTCTCAATGTTCAAGAAGGATCCAAACTGTTGTAAAAAACGGTGGTAATCTTCCACATCTGCATCTCCTTCGTTCCAACGGCCGATAAACTCATTGACCATTTGAATAAGCTGTTGCTCATTGCGGTATTCGGGTTTGATGTCAAAATCTACCACTCCAAAATAACGCATATAATTTACTGCGTTTCCGCTGCTCCACATCCTAGGAAGTATGCCCTCATGCGCACTGTTGCTGTTGACACGTGCTTGCTCCCACTCATTGACAACAATGTACTTTTTGGTTTTTTCATCCCGTTCATACTTAGGCTTATCGTCCACATAAGGTTTATTGGCATCTTGTCCTGCATACATATCAGAAAACATAGGCCCGTAGAACAAGTGGGTTTCAGGATATTGTTCTAGGTTATAGTAAGCCAACAAAGAGCGTGCATCTGTTGGGGCGTTTTCATTGATTACCGTATTGGCGTTGGCACGTATGGGCAGCATAATCCAAGAGGAAAAACCAATCAAGATAAATAAGACACACAGCAAGACGGTGTTGATCTGTACCCACTTTTTAGCTTGCGTCCATTTGAGAGCAAACCAAAAGAACATCACGATGACAGTGCCGGCAATAATGGTTCCGGAATTGAATGGCAACCCAACTTGGTTGACAAAAAACACTTCTGCATAACCAAAGAATGCCAAAGTCGAAGGCAACAACAATTTGAAAATAAACAACAAAATGGAGACGGAAATGACATTGGCTATCAAAAAGTTTTGAATCGTAATTTTTTGGGTGTTTTTAAAATAATAGAGCATCCCGATAGCAGGGATTGTGAGCAGTCCCATAAAGTGTACTCCAAAAGACAATCCCACTACAAAAGCGATTAGCACCAACCAACGGTCGCCACGGGGGTTGTGCATATCGGCTTCCCAACGAAGCCCCAGCCAAAAAAGCAATGCCAAAAGGCAAGTAGCCATTGCATAAACTTCTGCTTCAACCGCGTTAAACCAAAAACTGTCTGAAAAAGCAAACCCTAAGGCACCAACCGCAGCCGCAACAAAAATCCCAGCATTGTGATCTCCTTGATTGTTAGGATCTAGAAAACGTTTGCTCAGCCGCGTGATGGTCCAGAATAAAAATAAAATCGTAAAAGCACTAGCCAACACCGACATCATATTCACCGCTAGAGCGATGTACTCAGCAGAGGGTGCTAGGCCAGCAAAAACGGCCCCTACCATTTGGAAAAATGGCGCTCCGGGCGGATGCCCTACTTGTAGCTTGGCCGAGGTAGCGATGTATTCACTGCAATCCCAATAACTGGCCGTGGGTTCTACAGTGAGGATGTAGGTGCAAAGCGCCACCGCAAAGACTGCCCAACCCACGAGGTTGTTCCATTGATTGTAGTTCATACAAACGAATTGATTAGGAGGTACGAAAGTACACAATTCTGATTTTGAAGTGAAATCAAAAACAAAGTATTGGTCTTCCAAAACTTTATTTTATTTTTGCACCTCCAATGGCCTATGGTGTAAGCTACCTAAGACCAGCCAAACTGGCAACACGCCTGCCTGCCAGCAGGCAGGTCTGATTCAAAATCAGACTAAAACTGGCAGAAGTGAATTTCGGCTTTAAACGAAGTAATTGATATTTTGGCCTATGGTGTAACTGGCAACACGTCTGATTTTGGTTCAGAAGAGTCTAGGTTCGATCCCTAGTAGGCCAACAAAAAATCCCGCAAACAGCGGGATTTTTTCTTTGCACACTGTTTTTTTTAAAAATCAAGATTTTTTAAAAAAAAATAAAACAAAAAAAGCGCTTATCAGGGAGTATAAATGAAAAATTTATTGTTTAAGCTTTTCATGCAGGATTGCAATCCAAACAAAAGCTACCCATCCATACACTGCCCATCCGATAAACATCTCTTTTTCTTGAAATACAGCTGTCAACGACCAACCTAAAACCAAAAGATTTCGAACCCACTCAAGGTTTATAGCCCATTTTTTGCCGTCCATCACACTGGTATAACTAAAGATGGCAACAAACAAAGCCCCTCCTATTTGCAACAACATATGGGTGCCCAAGGATTCAAACAAATACAGCATCTGCAACAACAATCCAAGAGTCGCCACCAAGTGAAAGGCAGCCCAATAAGACAGACTGTTTGATGTTTTTGGGGCATATTTTTCGAAATCATGCAGGTTTTCTATGGTTTTCATCGGACGTTGCTGAGCGACATCCATTGGGCGCCAACCTGTGGGTCGAAACCAAAGTTGGAGTTTGTCTTTCCAATTTCTGGTATACCAAGCATCTTTGGCGAGGCTCCAGAAATGCATAAAGTTGATCAGTAGGGGATTCCAAGTATGGACAGGCTTCAGTACCCCATAGACAGGGGGTTCTTCATCTAATTCTTCTTGAAAGGTGCCAAACATACGGTCCCAAACACAAAAAATGGCTGCCAAATTTTTATCAATATAAAGGGGATTGATGGCGTGATGTACACGATGCTGGGAGGGGGTAACGATGATATATTCCAACCAACCCAATTTACCAATATGACGTGTGTGGTACCAAAATTGCCCAAACAAATGCAAGGGTGCCAAAATCGCAATGACCTCTTCGGGTATGCCGAGAAAGGCAGCTGGAATTAGAAAGAGTGCGCCGTATCCCAACACATTGGAGATGCTTTGGCGTAGTGCACAAGCCATGTTGAATTCTTCGCTGCTGTGGTGGATGATGTGTTGGTTCCAAAACACATTGATTTTGTGGTTAAGCCGATGCGACCAGTAAGATGCGAAGTCTATGCAGACAAAAGCGACGAAGTAAAGCCAAGGAGTGGCCTCGATTTGAACCAAAGAAAGCTGGCTTTCAAGCCACGGATAGGAAATCAGAATAACCGCAAGCCCCAAGGTGTCTTTCAGTATGTTGGTCATTCCTGAGCTCAAGCTGGCGATGGTGTCCATAAACACATGGGTCTGTTTACCTTTCCAATATCCATAGAACAACTCTACAGACATCAACAATACAAAGACAGGTATTGCAACCAATAAGGCGTTTGCATAAGCTTCCATATTTACGAATGTAACAAATTCGTGTTATTAGTGAATTAATATGTATATTTGCCTGGATTTTGTGGAACTACGGAAGGGGACAGCGTCCTCTTTTTTATTTCTAAACAATGGAGTTTACAAAAAAAGTACATAGCCTTTTGGAAGAAGCCTTGACCGAGCAACCCGATTTGTTTTTAATCGATTTGCAGGTTTATGAGCAGTCGCGTATTCGTGTCACTCTCGATGGTGACAACGGGGTTTCCCTACAGAAGTGTATGGCTGTAAGCCGCCACATCGAACACAACTTAGATCGTGAGAAACAAGATTTTTCGTTAGAAGTCAGTTCGGCAGGCGCATCATCTCCTTTGCAAAATGCGCGTCAGTACCGTAAACATATCGGTAGAAAATTGTTGGTAGAAACCGCAGACCACCAATCGTATAAAGCCACTTTGACAGCGGCTAACGATGACCACATTACCCTTGACTGGAAAGCCAGAGAGCCTAAGCCAGTAGGGAAAGGAAAACACACCGTGACCAAGCAAGTGTGCTTGTCCTATGATACAATTCAAAAAGCAACCGTTCAATTACAATTTAAGTAAAGTCCACCATGGAAAATCTCGCATTAATCGAATCCTTTTCAGAGTTTAAAGATGACAAATTCATCGACCGTGTGACCCTAATGGCGATTTTAGAAGAAGTGTTTCGCAACACCCTAAAACGCAAATTTGGGACTGACGACAATTTTGATATCATTATCAATCCCGATAAGGGAGACTTAGAAATTTGGCGCAACCGAGTCGTTGTCGAAGATGGCGCTGTTGAAGATCCCAATGAGGAAATCGAACTGACACAGGCCCGTAAAATTGAGCCCGATTTTGAGGTTGGAGAAGATGTTTCTGAAGAAGTAAAACTATCTGACTTAGGTCGTCGCTCCATATTGTCTTTACGTCAAAACCTGATTGCGCGTATCCACGAGCACGACAACACCATCATCTACAAACAATTTATTGACCTTGTAGGAGAGATTTATACTGCCGAAGTACACCACGTGCGTAACCGTGTGGTTATTTTATTAGACGACGAGGGCAACGAAATTGTCATCCCAAAAGACCGACAAATTCCCTCTGATTTTTATAGAAAAGGAGACAATGTGCGTGGGATCATTGAAAGTGTAGAGCTTAAAGGTTCTAAGCCAAGCATCATTATGTCACGAACTTCGCCTAAGTTTTTGGAGAAACTTTTTGAGCAAGAAATCCCTGAAGTTTTTGATGGCTTGATCACCATTAAAAAGGTAGTTCGTGTTCCTGGCGAAAAAGCCAAAGTAGCTGTAGATTCATACGACGACCGCATTGATCCTGTGGGAGCTTGTGTGGGTATGAAAGGCTCAAGGATTCACGGGATCGTACGCGAGCTCGGCAATGAAAACATTGATGTTATCAACTACACCAACAACAACCAATTGCTCATTACTCGTGCGCTAAGTCCTGCGAAAATCACTTCCATGACCATAGACGAGGAGCAGAAACGTGTTGAAGTATTTATGGATCCATCTGAGGTTTCTAAAGCGATTGGCCGTGGAGGATTTAACATTCGATTGGCAGGTCAATTGACAGGATATGAAATCGATGTATTCCGTGAAGGAGCAGAAGAAGATGTCGAGCTTTCTGAGTTCTCCGACGAGATCGAAGCATGGATTATCGAGGAGTTTAGAAAGGTGGGTCTTGACACTGCAAAGAGTGTTTTAGAGCAAGAAGTTTCCGACTTGGTCAAGCGTACCGACCTAGAAGAAGAAACCATCAACGAAGTACGCAATATATTAAATGCTGAATTTTCAGGTTAAAAGTGCTGGAAATTCATATTTTTGAATTTGAAAACAAGGTATGTCTGAAGTAAAAACAATACGCATCAACAAAGTTCTTCGTGAGTTAAATGTCTCGCTGGATCGTGTGGTGGATCATTTGGCCGAGCATGGTCATAAGGTAGAACCCCGACCCACGTCAAAAATCTCACAGGAGGAGTATCAGTTGTTGTTAGATGCTTTTCAGACCGACCGAACCAAGCGTGAGGCATCGCACGAAGTAAGCGAAGAAAAGCGTAAAGAAAAAGAAGCCATTCGTCAACAGATCGAAGAGAAGCAAGAGGCCAAACAAAAGGTCATTGAAGCTAAAACGAACTTACAAGGGCTTCGTCAGGTAGGGAAGATTGACTTGGAACCTCAAACTCCAACGCCCGAACCCACGTCCACAGAAGAAGCCCAACCTGCCGAAGAGAAGCAGGTAGAAGCGCCCACCAAAGAAGTACAAGAAACACCAGCGCCAACGGAAACCAAGAAAGCTGAGCCCAAAACAGAGGTAAAAACAGAAGAAACACCTATAGACGAGGTTCCAAAAAAACACGCAACTCAATACACTAAATTGACTGGTTTAAAAGTTGCGGGAGATAAAATCGATCTTAAAAAATTCGAAAAGCCCAAAACAAGCCCCAACCCTGACCAAGAACGCAAACGCCGTAGAAAACGCATCACAAAAGATGCGCCTGGTGTAAAAAAGGACAATAAGCGAAAGCCGTCACGTCCGGCGGTGGTAAAGGAAGAGCCCTCAGACGAAGAAATTCAAAAGCAAATTAGAGAGACGCTCGAAAAATTACAAGGTAAAACCACCAAGTCTAAGGGTGCCAAATATCGCCGTGAAAAGCGCGATAGCCACAGACAGCGTTCTGAGGATGACATGGCTCAAATCGAAGCAGAAAGCAAAGTACTCAAGGTAACAGAGTTTGTAACTGTAGGAGAAGTAGCCACGATGATGGATATAAGCTCCACAGAAATCATCTCTGCCTGTATGACCTTGGGGATTATGGTTACCATGAACCAACGATTGGATGCTGAAACACTCTCTATCGTGGCCGACGAATTTGGTTATGAGGTAGAATTTGTCACAGCAGACATCGAAGAAGCCATTCAGGAAGAAGAAGATGCAGCAGAAGACTTGGAGCCACGTGCACCCATCGTCACTGTCATGGGACATGTTGATCACGGAAAAACATCTTTGTTAGATTACATCCGTAACGCCAATGTAACTGCAGATGAATCTGGAGGGATTACCCAACACATTGGTGCGTACAGCGTGTCATTGGAAAGTGGTCAGAAAATCACATTTTTAGATACGCCAGGTCACGAAGCTTTTACTGCGATGCGTGCCCGAGGTACGCAAGTAACCGACTTGGTTATTATTGTTATTGCAGCCGACGATGACATCATGCCACAAACCAAAGAAGCTATTAGCCATGCACAGGCGGCTTCTGTACCGATTGTCTTTGCCATTAACAAAATTGACAGTCCTAATGCCAACCCCGATAAAATTAAAGAAGGACTTGCAGGTATGAACTTGCTTGTCGAAGACTGGGGAGGTAAAATTCAGTCTCATGATATTTCTGCCAAACAAGGAACGGGCATCAACGAACTGTTAGAAAAAGTACTGCTTGAAGCCGAGCTGCTCGAACTGAAAGCCAACCCCAACAAAACCGCACAAGGAACAATTGTAGAAGCATACCTAGATAAAGGTAGGGGTTATGTGTCTACTGTTTTGGTCCAAGCAGGAACCCTCAGAGTAGGGGATTTTTTGCTTGCTGGACGTCATAGTGGAAAAGTAAAAGCCATGCAAGACGAACGCGGTCATGATGTGGAAGTTGCAGGTCCATCTACACCGGTTTCACTTTTAGGACTCGATGGTGCTCCTGCTGCCGGAGACCGCTTTAATGTTTTTGACGATGAAAAAGAAGCCAAACAAATTGCAGTCAAAAGAACTCAGTTGGTACGTGAGCAATCTGTCCGTACCCAACGTCACATCACTTTAGATGAAATCGGTCGACGAATCGCTTTGGGTGATTTTAAAGAGTTAAATGTGATATTGAAAGGAGATGTTGATGGCTCTGTGGAAGCTTTAACGGACTCTTTCCAAAAATTATCCACAGAAGAAATACAAGTCAACATCATTCACAAAGGAGTGGGTGCCATTACGGAATCTGATGTGTTGCTTGCATCGGCCTCCGACGCCATTATAGTTGGCTTTAACGTACGCCCTGTAGGCACGGCACGACAATTGGCTGACAAAGAAGCGATAGACATTCGTAGCTACTCGATTATCTATGACGCAATCAATGACCTCAAAGACGCTATGGAAGGGATGCTTTCCCCTGAGTTTAAGGAAGAAGTTACCGGAAATGTAGAGATTCGAGAGACGTTTAAAATATCTAAAGTAGGTACCATTGCGGGTTGTATGGTGATGGATGGTAAAATCCTTCGCAATTCTGGTGTAAGAATTATCAGAGAAGGTGTCGTGATTTACACAGGTGTCTTAGAATCGTTAAAACGCTTTAAAGATGATGTGAAAGAAGTGACCAAAGGCTATGATTGTGGTCTTCAAATTAAGGGTTATAACGACATCAAAATTGGCGATTCCATTGAGGCCTTCCAAGAAATAGCCATCAAGAAAAAACTTAAATAATCTCAATTAGGGGAGCAGCAAAAAAGCTTTTGGAAATTTTCTTTTAATTTCTGCCAAAGCTGTAAGCCCATCGAGTCGAGTTTTGTAGCGACCTACCCTGATTTTGTAGTTGGGCGTTTCAAAAGTGAGTTTTGCTTCTGTCTCTGGAAAAAAGGTGGTAAATATTTCCATTTGAGCATCTGCTTGATCAAAGTTTCCAGAGAAAATTTGGACGGTGTATTGGTTTTGCTCCGAGCGCACTCGATCCAAAGTCGTTTTACGATCCATAACATTTTCTAGCTTATCGGGCAACTCTAGTTTTAATGTCCCTTCCTGTGCAGCAAGAGAACCAAACAATATGAACGCCCATAAACTCAGCATTTCTTTCATGTTTGCAAAGAAACATCGACTATGGAAGACAAACAATATTTCTTTAAAAATATTGTTTAATTTATGTATAACAACTTTTACATAAAATACTGAAAATCAGTTTTTTAAATTAACAATTTAGAATAAATATAAATTAATTTTAAAGCCTTTGCAGAGTTTCCTAAATGAGGGCTGTGTCGTACTTTTGTCAGCTGAATGTTTACAGCTTAAGCTTAGATGGATTTACGCCAAATTAACATGACTCGGTTTTCACTACTCAAAGTAGTAACCACTCCCACACTTTTATCAATATTTTTCGCTCTTATTTTTTCTTCTTTCCTCAGCGCTCAAGAAGCGGATGTTCAGAAGGGAAAATCTTTATTCAACGCGAATTGTGCCGCTTGTCACAAGCTCAACAAACGTGCTGTTGGCCCTGCACTTGCGGGGGTTTCTGAAAAGTACGACAAGGAATGGCTCTATGCTTGGATCAAAAATCCAATGGGAATGGTAAAAGCGGGAGACCCGCAAGCTGTGGCTGTCTATGAAGAGTACAATAAATCTGTGATGACTGCTTTTCCGCAGTTAAGCAACGAAGACATTGACAATATTTTAGCTTACACCGACTATACACCCCCTGCTCCAGCAGTTCCTGCTGCAGTCGCTACGACTGCCTCTACAACTGGGGACGACACAAGCTCTACCCTCATTTTGGGCATACTCGTGCTGGTCTTGTTGGTTTTAATCACCATGCTGTATTTGGTCAATAATACCCTGAGAAAGATTGCTGCTGCTAACGGTATTGAAATTATCAAAGCTGAAAAAGAAAAGCGACTCCCTCTTTGGAAAGCGTATGTACAAAACTCTTTCCTCGTTTTTGTCAGTGTGATTTTCTTGTTGCTCTCAAGTGCATATTTCGGATACGGCTATTTGATGCAGGTAGGGATTGACCAAGGTTATATGCCTGTTCAACCGATTCACTATTCACACAAAATTCACTCGGGAGACAATAAGATTGATTGTAAGTATTGCCATTCATCAGCACGTGTTTCCAAACATTCAGGGATCCCTTCGCTGAATGTCTGTATGAACTGCCACATGAACATCGCTGAATACAACGGTGAAGAAGATTTAGAGAAAGGATACACCAAAGAGTTTTACACCAATGAAATTAAAAAACTCTACAAAGCTGTTGGTTGGGATGAGGAAACCCAACAATACACTGGTGAAACTCAGCCTGTCAAATGGGTCCGCATACACAACCTTCCTGATTTTGTCTATTTCAATCACGCCCAACACGTTGAGGTTGCTGGAGTCGACTGTCAAAAATGTCACGGTCCTGTTGAAGAGATGGAAATCATGTACCAACACTCCTCATTGACTATGGGATGGTGTATTGACTGCCACAGAGAAACCAATGTAGATGTGGCTAACAACGAGTATTACACCAAAATTCACGAAGAACTTTCGAAAAAGTATGGTGTGGAAAAATTAACAGCAGCCCAAATGGGAGGCTTGGAGTGTGGCAAATGTCATTATTAAGGGATAAACAATGATGAACCAAAAGAAATATTGGAAAAGTGATGTTGAGCTTGACACGTCTAACGACTTTGTGTCAGACTTACAACACAAGGAGTTTGTTGAAAAACTTCCAGAAGATGCTTTTCTAGGAGATCAAAAAGTCATGGACGAGTCAAAAACCAATCGTCGTGATTTTTTAAAATATGTAGGTTTTAGCACAGCTGCTGCTTCTTTGGCTGCCTGTGAAGGGCCTGTCTACAAATCGATTCCTTATGTAGTACAACCCGAGGAAATTCGTCCTGGAATTTCAAATTACTACGCTTCGACTATTGCAGATGGGTTCGATTTTTCCAATGTATTGATTAAAACCCGAGAAGGACGTCCGATCAAGGTTGAAAACAACACAGAAGCTCCGACCAACGGTTATGCCAATGCAAGGGTTCAAGCGTCTGTTCTTTCACTTTACGACAACCTTCGTTTACGTGGACCTCAATATGCTGGCAGCCCTGTAGGATGGACCAAGCTTATTGATCAAACAAAAGAACAACTCAATGCTTTGAAAGACGCAAACGCAGAAGTGGTTTTACTCACTCAGTCATTTGCAAGTCCTTCTACAGAAAAACTTATTGGGGACTTTTTGAATCAGTTCCCCAACGTTCGTCATGTTGTATATGATGCTTTGTCAGCTTCTGAAGCCCTCGATGCTTTTGAGCAGGCTTATGGAAGCAGGGCTTTGCCCACTTACGACTTTGGCAAGGCTGAAGTGATCGTTTCTGTCGGCGCCGATTTCTTAGGTGATTGGCAAGGTGGGGGTCACAGTGCTGGATATGCCAAAGGACGTGTTCCCAAAAAGAACCATGGCAAAGCAAAGATGTCCAAACATTATCAGTTTGAGTCTAATATGACATTGTCAGGAGCAAGTGCTGATGTCCGTGTACCTTCAACACCTGCAACTCAAAAACAAGTTTTAGCAGCCATATATGCATCTCTAACAGGAAAGAGTGATTCTATAGAGATGAGCCCAAAGCTAGCAGCGCAAGTTCAAACTGCTGTGAAACAACTGAAGCGTGCAGGCCAAAACGCACTTGTTGTGACGGGTCTTCCCTCTGTAGATGCCCAACGTATGGCATTGGCCATAAATGAGGTTCTTAAGAGTCGTGTCATTGATACTCAACACACGACTACGATACGTCAAGCCAAAACTGCTGAGGTGGCTCAAGTAGTAGATGACCTAAAAAGTGGAGCTGTACAAGGAATCATCACCGCAGGCATCAATCCCGCATACTCTTTGCCAAACGCAGATGCTTTTATAAAGGCCATGTCAAAGGCTCAGTTTTCACTTGTGTTTAGCATGAAAAATGATGAGACTGCAAGCCTTGCCCAATGGGTCGCGGCTACGCCACACTACTTAGAATCGTGGGGTGATGTTGCCTTCAAATCGGGGCACTATGGTTTAACACAGCCAACCATTCGTCCTCTTTTTGATACACGTCAGTTTCAAGATGTTTTATTGGCATGGACTGGCAGCGATGCCTCATACCACGACGCATTAAAATCGTACTGGAATTCATCAATTCTCCGAGGTGCTTCATGGAGCAAAGCGGTTCATGATGGTTTCTTTGTAGGTCAAACACCTACAGCAAAAAAATATAAGGACACCCCGTCCGATGCCTACAACGCCCTTCGCAAGGCAGAAGATACAGGCATGAGTTTGGTGTTGTATTCAAAAACAGGGTTAGGAGATGGTCAACAGGCCAACAACCCATGGCTGCAAGAACTTCCTGATCCAATCAGTCGTGTGACTTGGGATAACTACCTAACGGTCTCCAAGTCAGATGCATTGGCTTTGGGATTATGGAATGAAACCCAATCCGATGGTTCTCTTAATGGCGGAATGGCCAAAGTGACCGTTGGAAATGAGTCTTTAACAGCACCTGTCCTTATTCAACCTGGACAGGCTAAAGGCACAGTAGGGTTGGCAGTTGGTTACGGAAAAACCGCTGGAATCAAATCAGAAATGCAAGTAGGAGTCAACGCCTATCCTTTGTACAAAAACCTTTCATCTGTTCAGTCTGTTCAGATCGAAGCGATTGATGGTGTACACGAATTTGCTTGTACACAGTTGCACAATACGCTGATGGGTCGTGGTGATATTGTGAAAGAAACTACTTTGGAGATTTTTAACACCAAAGACAAATCCTATTGGAACCCGGTTCCTGTGGTCTCCAAAAATCACATCGAAACACCTGTTACTTCTCCTGAGGTTGATATTTGGGACTCTTTTGATCGATCTATTGGACACCACTTCAATCTGTCTATAGACTTGAATGCTTGTACGGGTTGTGGAGCTTGTGTGGTGTCGTGTCATGCGGAGAACAACGTTCCTGTTGTAGGGAAGCGTGAAATTCGCAAATCGCGAGATATGCACTGGTTGCGTATCGACCGCTACTATTCTGCAGAGGACACATTTGAGGGTGATTTGGAAACCGTTGATCAAATCAATGGGTTGGGAGATTCGTTGACCACTTTTGGTGAGATGGAAGCCCCCTCCGAAAACCCACAGGTTACTTTCCAACCCATCATGTGTCAGCATTGTAACCATGCACCTTGTGAAACCGTTTGTCCTGTAGCAGCGACTTCGCACGGTCGTCAGGGTCAAAACCACATGTCATACAATCGATGTGTTGGAACCCGCTATTGCGCAAACAACTGTCCTTATAAAGTACGTAGATTCAACTGGTTCTTGTACAGCAATAATGACGAGTTTGACTATCACATGAACGATGATTTGGGCCGCATGGTTCTCAATCCTGACGTGGTAGTGCGCTCACGTGGTGTGATGGAAAAGTGTTCTATGTGTATTCAAAAAACACAAAAAACGATTTTGGATGCCAAACTCGAAGGTCGCCAGATTCAAGATGGCGAATTCCAAACGGCTTGCTCTAGCGCATGTCCTACAGGAGCCATTGTTTTTGGTGACATCAACGACAAAGAAAGCAAGGTTGCAAAGTCGAAGGAAAGTGACCGCATGTACCATTTGTTGGAGAGTGTCGGTACCAAGCCAAACGTGCAGTATCAAGTGAAAGTAAGAAATACAGAGACAACCTAAACCAAAACCTATGGCCGGTCATTACGAAGCACCCATAAGAAAACCACTTGTTACCGGAAACAAATCGTACCACGATGTTACGGTCGATATTGTTGCTCCAGTTGAAGGCAAAGCCAACAAACAGTGGTGGATTGTTTTTGGAATCTCTCTTGTCGCATTTTTATGGGGCATTGGATGTATCATCTATACAGTGTCTACGGGTATTGGTGTCTGGGGACTCAATAAAACCGTAGGTTGGGCCTGGGACATCACCAACTTTGTTTGGTGGGTTGGTATTGGTCACGCAGGTACGCTTATTTCTGCCGTTTTGCTGTTGTTTAGACAGAAATGGCGTATGGCCATCAACCGATCTGCTGAAGCGATGACGATTTTCTCAGTAATCCAAGCAGGATTGTTCCCGATCATTCACATGGGACGCCCTTGGTTGGCATACTGGGTATTGCCCATCCCTAACCAATTTGGATCTCTGTGGGTGAACTTCAACTCCCCTTTGTTATGGGACGTATTTGCAATATCAACCTACTTATCGGTTTCTTTGGTGTTCTGGTGGACGGGCTTGTTGCCTGACTTTGCCATGATACGCGACCGGGCTGTCAAACCCTTCCAAAAGAAGATTTACGGTTTGCTGAGTTTTGGTTGGAGCGGACGCGCCAAAGATTGGCAACGATTTGAAGAAGTATCCCTAGTCTTGGCTGGACTAGCAACTCCTTTGGTACTTTCAGTACACACGATCGTATCTTTTGATTTTGCTACTTCTGTCATACCAGGGTGGCACACCACCATTTTCCCCCCATATTTTGTAGCTGGTGCGATCTTCTCTGGATTTGCCATGGTGCAAACCCTTTTGATCATCATGCGTAAGGTGTCAAACCTAGAAAACTATATCACCATTCAACACATCGAATTGATGAACATCGTTATCATGATTACCGGTTCGATCGTAGGGGTGGCCTATATCACAGAATTGTTTATCGCATGGTATTCTGGAGTTGAATATGAACAATATGCCTTCCTCAACCGTGCAACAGGGCCTTACTGGTGGGCTTATTGGGCCATGATGACTTGCAACGTTTTTTCACCACAATTTATGTGGTTTAAAAAACTACGTACGAGCATCATGTTCTCTTTTATTATTTCTATAGTCGTGAACATCGGGATGTGGTTTGAACGTTTTGTAATTATCGTCACCTCACTCCACCGCGACTATCTGCCATCTTCTTGGACCATGTTCTCACCAACCTTTGTAGATATCGGCATCTTTATAGGAACCATAGGATTCTTCTTTGTGTTGTTCTTGTTATATGCCCGTACCTTCCCGGTGATTGCCCAAGCGGAGGTAAAATCGATTTTAAAGTCTTCTGGAGACAAATACAAAAACGCACACGATGAGTCATAAAGTAGTACATGCCATTTATGATGACGATGATGTCTTGCTCCACGCAGTAAAAGACATCAAGGCCGCCAACCATCACATTGAAGAGGTGTTTACACCCTTTCCTGTACACGGTTTAGACAAAGCCATGGGACTGGCTCCCACACGCCTTGCAATCGCTTCCTTTATGTTTGGATGCTTGGGCCTTGCCGTTGCTATAACCATGATCAATTATATCATGATTGATGACTGGCCTCAAGACATCGGAGGAAAACCAAGCTTTTCCTTTTTAGAAAACATGCCCGCTTTTGTTCCCGTGTTGTTCGAGATGACGATCTTTTTCGCTGCCCATTTAATGGTTATTACATTTTATATGCGAAGCAGATTATGGCCTTTTAAAGAGGCTGAAAATCCCATTCCTGCGACCACAGATGATAAGTTTTTGATGGAAGTAGCAGTTGGAAAAGATGAAAAAAAATTAATCGCGCTGCTCAAAAAAACAGGAGCGCAAGATGTCAGTGTTCACCTAAAAGAAGAAGAAGCATGAAAACATCTTTTCACTTAATGCTTATCGGAGCATTGTTTCTTTCGTTAACCGCTTGTTATGATCCCTCGCAACCCAACTACCAGTACTTTCCAAACATGTATGAGTCTGTAGGGTATGGCACTTATGCCGAGGCACCATTTGCCGATGGTACAGCTGCTCAACTCCCTGTAGAAGGGTCTGTTCCAAGAGGTTGGGAACCTTATGATTATCCAAACACCAACGAGGGTTACGAGTTGGCCAAAGCCAAGCTTACATCCCCTCTTGAAGAAACCCCAGAAAGCTTGACACGTGGAAAGGAATTGTACGATATATACTGTGCGGTTTGTCACGGTGCCAAAGGAGATGGTCAAGGTATTTTAATGAAACGCGAAAAGTTTTTGGGAATTCCTAGCTATGCCGATCGTGAAATTACAGAAGGCAGTATTTACCATGTGCTTATGTACGGTAAGAACGCTATGGGGTCTCATGCAGGTCAGGTCAACGCCACGGAGCGTTGGCAGATTGGACAATATGTTTTAAAACTCAGAGCCGAATTAATTAAGTAAGGATGATGTATACGTTTTCAAAAAGATTAAAACTTATCTCCATCGCACTGATGATTTTGGGTGCTGTGGGCTTGGTTTCGGGTTTCTTATCCGCTCCGGACTCTGTAGAAGAGGCCAAAGCCATGGTTGCAGATGCGCATGGTCATGCAAGTCATGATGCACATCATACAGATTCGTATGCATCCACCGATTCCCACCAATACGCACACCAAGACGCACACCATGATGCGCATGGAGACGCACATGCTGGGCACGATGCGGGCCACGACAGCAGTCACGACGAACACTTACTACACCAACTACAAAACAAACCATGGGCTGCTCTTTATGTAGCTGCTTTGTTCTTTATGATGATTGCTTTGGGGGCCTTGGCTTTTTATGCGATCCAACGTGCTGCACAAGCAGGATGGTCTATTTTGCTCTTCCGCGTGATGGAGGGGATTACCTCCTATTTGTTCCCAGGATCAGTCATCGTATTTGTGTTGTTGGTCTTATCGGGGCTACACCTCAACCACCTTTTTATATGGATGGATGCTGATGTGGTTGCTCACGACGAAATCATTCAAGGAAAAGTTTCATATCTCAACGTTCCATTCTTTTTGGCACGTGCCCTTTTTTATATTGTCGGTTGGAACTTGTACCGCTACTACTCACGTAAATTCTCTTTGGCACAAGATCAAACCAATGGAATCGCGTATCACAAAAAGAATTTCCGCATCTCTGCCGCCTTTTTGGTGTTCTTCATCGTAACAGAATCGATGATGTCATGGGATTGGATCATGTCTGTTGACCCACACTGGTTTAGTACCTTATTTGGATGGTATGTGTTTGCCAGTATGATTGTCACGGCAGTTACCATCATCGCCATGGTAACCATCTATCTAAAATCCAAAGGTCTTTTGCCTGACGTCAACGACAGTCACATTCATGACTTGGGTAAGTTTATGTTTGGGTTTAGTGTATTCTGGACCTACCTGTGGTTTTCTCAATTTATGTTGATATGGTATTCCAACATTCCCGAAGAGGTCACTTATTTTATCACCCGTATTGAAGACTACAACCTATTGTTCTTTGGTATGGTGGCTATGAACTTTGTTTTTCCACTATTGATATTGATGAACAGCGACTACAAACGCAACAATTGGTTCATCATTATCGCTGGGATTGTAATCGTATTGGGGCATTATTTGGATGTGTACAATATGATCATGCCTGCAACCGTTGGAGACCAATGGTCATTTGGATTGTCCGAGATTGGCGCTTTGATGCTGTTCTCTGGACTGTTTATTTATATCGTATTTAACAACCTGACAAAAGAGCCCTTGCAGCCCACAAAGGATCCTTTGGTTGGGGAAAGCAAACGCTTTGTTTATTAATGTTTAGAACAAAAACCGCATGACTGCACTTTTGACGATTACCGTTTTAGTTTTGGTTGGTATTGCTTTATGGCAAATTACCAAGATTTTCGAGGTCTCTCAACTCGGCCGTAAAAAAGACGATTCTCAAATTGCCAACGACAAAGACAATGAACTACAAGGTAAGCTTATGTTTGCCTTTTTGGTCTTTATCTACCTAATCACCATATACTCTTTTTGGGCGTGGGGCGATGTGTTGCTACCCGAAGCTGCTTCTGAACATGGAGTAGACTATGACCGACTGATGTGGATATCGTTTGCACTGATCTTTTTTGTGCAAACCATTACTCAGGCTTTGCTACACTATTTCTCATACAAATATCGTGGCGAAAAAGATAAAAAAGCCTTGTTCTACGCAGACAACGACCGACTTGAGTTTATCTGGACCATCATTCCAGTAATTACCTTGGCCGGACTTATTCTGTATGGTCTTTACACATGGACCAACATCATGAATATTGAAGAGGACGACGAAGCCTTAATCGTTGAGCTTTATGCCCAACAGTTCAACTGGAAAGCCCGCTATGCTGGAGCCGATAACGTATTAGGAGATGCCAACGTACGGTTTTTACAAGACTTTGACGGGCTAAACGTCATCGGAATTGATGCCTCTGACCCAAACGGACTCGATGATATAGTGGTGCAAGAGCTGCACTTGCCTGTAGGAAGAAAAGTCATCTTTAAAATGCGTTCTCAAGACGTATTGCACTCCGCCTATATGCCACACTTCCGTGCCCAGATGAACTGTGTTCCAGGGATGATTACGGAGTTTGCCTTCACGCCAACCATCACTACTGATGAGATGCGTATGAATCCAGACATGGTGGCCAAAGTCGAAAAAATTAACAAAATACGGTACGAAAACAGCCAAGAACTCATCGCCAATGGAGAAGAGGCCTTGGACCCGTATCAGTTTGATTATTTGTTACTTTGTAACAAAATTTGTGGTGCCTCGCACTACAATATGCAGATGAAAATCATTGTAGAAGAAGAAAAAGATTTTAATAAATGGTTGGCCGAGCAATCCACTTTTGCTGAAACCATCCAATAGAAAAGAAACTTATGGGAGCAGACGCACATCACCACAAGGAAACGTTTATTACCAAGTACATCTTTAGCCAAGATCACAAGATGATCTCTAAGCAATATTTGATCACCGGATTGGTAATGGGTATTGTAGGAATTGCTATGTCTTTGTTGTTCAGATTGCAATTGGCATGGCCTGAACAACCTTTTGGGGTTTTTGAATCCCTTTTAGGCAAATGGGCACCCGATGGTGTAATGGACCCCAACGTGTATTTGGCTTTGGTGACCATTCACGGTACCATCATGGTATTCTTTGTGTTGACGGCTGGTCTGAGCGGTACTTTCTCTAACCTATTGATTCCATTGCAAATCGGAGCACGCGATATGGCCTCTGGTTTTCTAAACATGGTCTCTTACTGGTTGTTCTTCCTCTCTAGTGTGGTCATGGTCATTTCGCTGTTTGTAGAGTCAGGACCTGCCGCAGCAGGATGGACCGTCTATCCGCCACTGAGCGCATTGCCACAAGCTCAGCCCGGTTCTGGACTGGGAATGACCCTGTGGTTGGTTTCTATGGCGATCTTTATTGCATCCTCATTACTTGGATCTTTGAACTATATCGTAACCGTAATCAACCTTCGCACCAAGGGGATGAGTATGACACGCCTTCCACTTACCATATGGGCGTTCTTTGTTACGGCTATTATTGGGGTAGTTTCGTTCCCAGTGCTCTTATCCGCAGCTCTGTTGCTGATCATGGATCGCAGTTTTGGAACCTCTTTCTTCTTGTCCGACATATTCATTCAAGGGGAAGTATTGCACTTCCAAGGAGGATCACCTGTTCTCTATGAGCACCTGTTTTGGTTCTTAGGACACCCAGAAGTATATATTGTATTGCTACCTGCTTTGGGCATCACCTCAGAGGTACTGGCCACCAACGCCCGTAAGCCCATCTTTGGGTACCGTGCCATGGTCGCTTCAATCTTGGCGATTGCCTTTTTGTCTACCATCGTTTGGGGACACCATATGTTTATCTCAGGGATGAATCCATTCTTGGGGTCGGTATTTACCTTTACCACCCTATTGATTGCGATTCCTTCGGCGGTCAAAGCCTTTAACTACATCACCACCCTGTGGAAAGGAAACTTGCAGCTCAACCCTGCCATGTTGTTCTCTATCGGACTGGTATCTACCTTTATCACAGGAGGACTGACAGGAATCATCTTAGGGGATAGTACCTTGGACATCAACGTACACGACACCTATTTTGTAGTGGCTCACTTCCACTTGGTGATGGGAATCTCTGCACTCTACGGACTGTTTGCAGGGGTATATCACTGGTTCCCAAAAATGTTTGGCCGTATGCTCAACAAAAACTTGGGTTACATTCACTTTTGGGTGACAGCGATCTGTGCCTACGGGGTTTTCTTCCCGATGCACTTTATCGGAATGGCCGGTTTGCCACGCCGATACTACACCAACACCGCTTTCCCATATTTTGACGACCTGGCAGATATCAATGTGGTCATTACCATTTTTGCCTTGATCGCGGGTGCGGCGCAACTAGTGTTCTTGTACAACTTTATCCATAGCATGTTCTATGGGAAAAAAGCGGAACAAAACCCATGGCGCTCGACCACTTTGGAGTGGACCGCACCTGTAAAACATTTTCATGGCAACTGGGAAGGTGACATACCTGAAGTACACCGCTGGGCCTATGACTACTCCAAGCCTGGACAAAAAGAAGACTTTGTTCCGCAGCACATTCCGCTGGCCAAAGGCGAAGAAGAACTACAGCACTAACCCTAGTTTACTGACAATGATTCAAACCCACCTTTTGGTGGGTTTTTCTTTTTGCTATCTTTGGATAGATGAACGAGCATTTAGACCCAAGCGGTTCCCACCTAAGTTCCGAAGACCAAGACATCGACCGTGCGTTGCGCCCCCTTCGTTTCGATGATTTTATGGGGCAGCCCTTGGTTTTGGACAACCTACAGGTGTTTGTCCAAGCCGCCAACCAACGCCAAGATGCCCTAGACCACACCCTCCTTCACGGCCCCCCAGGGCTGGGCAAAACCACCCTCGCACATATTTTGGCCAATGAGTTGGGCGTGGGGGTCAAAGTCACCTCGGGTCCTGTTCTTGACAAACCCGGAGATCTGGCCGGTCTGCTGACCAACCTCGAACCCCGTGATGTGCTGTTTATCGACGAAATTCATCGGCTGAGTCCGGTCGTAGAAGAATATTTATACTCCGCTATGGAGGATTACAAAATCGACATCATGATCGAATCGGGCCCCAATGCGCGCACGGTAGAGATCAACCTCAACCCCTTTACTCTTATTGGCGCTACCACACGATCGGGCTTGCTCACCGCACCCATGCGTGCTCGTTTTGGCATCAACTGCCGACTCGAATACTACACCACTGAGGTGCTGTCAACGATCGTAGAACGCAGTTCGGACATCCTCAACATTCCCATTGTGCCCGATGCTGCTGTGGAGATTGCCGGGCGTAGTCGCGGCACCCCGCGTATTGCCAATGCGTTGTTGCGTAGGGTTCGTGACTTTGCCCAGATCAAAGGCAACGGCACCATAGACATGGACATTTCTAAATTTGGCCTCGAAGCCTTGCATGTCGATGCGCATGGCTTGGACGAGATGGACAACAAAATCCTCACCACCATGCTCGATAAGTTTAAAGGAGGCCCGGTAGGGATCAATACCCTAGCCACTGCGGTCTCTGAGAGCGCCGAGACCTTAGAGGAGGTCTATGAGCCTTTTTTGATTCAACAAGGTTTTATCGTACGTACGCCCCGCGGACGAGAAGTGACCGACCTAGCTTACCAGCACCTAGGTCGTACCAAAGGAGGCGCGCAAGGCGGTTTGTTTTGAATCTCCAAACCCGCCATACCCAACTGATCAAGCAGCATGCCCAACGGTTGGGTTTTATGTCATGTGGGATTTCACCCGCCGGATTTTTGGAAGAAGAAGCCCCTCGTTTGGAAGCCTGGCTCAACAAAGGGCACCATGGTCAAATGGGCTATATGGAGCGCAACTTTGACAAACGTTTAGACCCTACCAAACTGGTTCCCGACGCCAAAAGTGTGGTGTCGTTGTTGCTGAATTATTACCCCGAACAGACCCAACAAGATCCATCGGCACCCAAAATTTCTAAATATGCTTACGGATCAGATTACCACCACGTGATAAAAACCAAACTCAAAGAACTGATGCATTGCATCGAAGAAGAGATCGGTGCGGTATCGGGTCGGGCTTTTGTCGATTCGGCGCCTGTTTTGGACAAGGCTTGGGCCGCCAAGAGCGGCTTGGGTTGGATGGGCAAAAACACCAACCTGATTAGCCAACAGAAGGGTTCTTTCTTTTTTATTGCCGAACTCATTATCGATTTGAAACTCGACTATGACCACTCCACGACCGATCATTGTGGCACCTGCACCGCCTGTATAGATGCCTGTCCTACAGAGGCCATTGTTGCGCCCTACCAGGTAGACGGTAGCAAGTGCATTTCCTACTTTACCATAGAGCTCAAAGACGCCATTCCGCAAGAGGTTAAAGGGAAGTTTGACAACTGGGC
>JASFWO010000136.1:0-3288 GCA_050049275.1 Flavobacteriaceae bacterium
AAATTTAATCATTGATTTGTTGGTTTTCGATGAAACTAATGACTAAGACAAACTAGAGTCAATAAGTTTTAAAAACTCATTTCGCGTTTCCATTTTTTCAAAAGCACCTCGAAAGCCAGAAGTTGTAGTTAAAGAATTCTGTTTCTGTACACCACGCATCATCATACACATATGAGACGCCTCAATGACTACCGCTACACCTTTGGGTTCTAGTGTGGTATTTATACAGTCTAGTATCTGTTCTGTAAGGCGTTCCTGAACCTGTAAACGACGGGCAAACACATCAACTACTCTTGGGATTTTACTCAATCCTACTATATGGCCATCTGGGATATATGCTACATGTGCTTTACCAAAAAATGGCAACATATGATGTTCGCACAAAGAGTATAGTTCTATGTCTTTAACCAACACCATTTCATTGTATGACTCTGCAAACATGGCGCCCTTTAAAATGGCTGCTGGGTCCATGTCATAGCCTTGAGTTAAAAATTGCATGGCTTTGGCAGCACGTTTGGGTGTGTCTATCAGCCCTTCCCTATTTTGATTTTCGCCAATATTGTGAATAATGTCTTTGTAGTGAGACTTTATTGCGTTGGTTATACTGATGTCGTAAGTGTCGATGGATTCAAATGTCATATATTCTCTTTTAAATATTCTTTATAGTCTTTTAATAATTTGCCAACCTTGGGACTAATCACATAACTACAATAAGGTTGGGATTTGTTTAGGTTGTAATAGTTGTGGTGGTCGATTTCAGCAGGGTAAAAAACATCGAACGGGACAACCTCTGTTACAACGGGAGTCTTTAATTGAGTTTCACATGCTGAAATGATTTTTTTTGCCGCTAATTTTTGGTCCTCGTCATGATAAAAAATGGCAGAACGATATTGGGTTCCCACATCTTGACCTTGACGATTCAAGGAAGTTGGATCATGGGTATGCATAAATACATCTAAGAGTGTATTAAAAGCAATTATACTGTCATCAAAACCAATGGATACACATTCTGCATGACCAGTTCTACCCGTACAAACCTCTCTGTAAGAAGGGTTTTTAATTTGACCCCCGCTATAGCCAGGAATTACCTCAAACACACCTTCTAAGCGTTGAAAAAGGGTTTCAGTACACCAAAAACACCCTCCAGCAAATGTTGCACGTTTTTCCAATTTTGTTTAACAATTGTTTACCCAAAATTAAACAAAAAAATATAAATTATTCGTGAATTGAAAGAAATAAACTTTCATTTTAAAAATGAAAGCTGTCAAAATGTGTATTTTTAACCCATGATTGTAGTCAATAGATTAAACAAATCCTATGGGGATTTAAAGGTCCTGTCAGAAATTGATTTAACCATAGAAAAAAAGTCGATTGTTGCTATTACAGGCCCATCAGGGGCAGGAAAGACTACTTTATTGAATGTTCTAGGGACACTAGACAAACCTGATATAGGCCCACAAACAAAAATCATTGTAAATGACATTGATGTATTAAATCTCCATGGAGATTCATTAGCAAAATTCAGAAACGAACAGCTTGGTTTTGTTTTTCAATCCCACCAACTCCTTCCTGAGTTTTCAGCGCTAGAAAATGTCTGTATTCCTGCTTTTATTAAAAAAACCTCAAAGTCGGAAGCAACAAAACAAGCCCTTGAATTGTTGGACTATCTTGGACTTGCCAATAGAACGCATCATAAACCAAACATGCTTTCTGGCGGAGAACAACAAAGAGTGGCCATGGCGCGCGCTTTAATAAACAAGCCTTCTGTTCTACTGGCCGATGAACCTAGCGGAAACTTGGACAGTAAAACTGCTGAACAACTACATAAATTGCTGTTGGATGTGCGTGATAATTTTGATCAGACTATCGTATTAGTCACTCATAATCGCGACCTAGCCGCTATTAGTGACAGAACCCTCAGACTGGTGGACGGGCAATGGCAGTAAGTACCTCAGAACTACGCGAGTTTTTGAATCAAAAAGTGGTTCAGTATAACAAGCTGGCGTTTATCACTTCGGATCCCATTCAAATTCCTAAACAATTTTCAGAAAAAAAAGACATTGAAATTGCTGCTTTTTTTGCTGCGACCATCGCATGGGGCAATCGAGCTGGTATTATTAAAAATGCACAAAATTTAATGGATCGAATGGGAAATGCGCCCTACGATTTTGTGATGAATGCTTCAAAAAGCGACCTAAAATCCATAAATGGTTTTGTCCACCGAACCTTTAATGATATAGACACTCATTTTTTTATGCGTTCTCTAAGAAACATCTATTCAAAATACGACAGTTTGGAGACTTTGTTCATGCCCTTAAAAAACGAGATGAACCTACATAAAAGCATTAGTCGTTTTAGAGAAGTTTTTTTTGAAATACCCTATCCACAAAGGACTTCTAAACATTTAGCCAACCCACAAAAAGGGTCTGCTGCCAAAAGAATACACATGTTTTTGCGTTGGATGGTACGTCAAGATTCTAATGGGGTTGATTTTGGAATATGGCGACACATTGCGCCTAGTAAGCTGTCTTGTCCTTTGGATGTACACAGCGGAAACGTAGCTCGTAAACTAGGATTGATTGACCGAAAACAAAATGACTTGAAAGCGCTAATGGAATTGGATGAAAACTTACGAAAACTAGACGCCACTGACCCTGTTAAATACGATTTTGCATTATTTGGCTTAGGAGTATTTGAAAAGTTTTGAATTGTTTTTAAATAGTATTTCTATCTTTGCAACGATTTAACATCGTAATTTTTGTATGACCATACTACTAAAAGCCGCAAAAATTATCGACCCCAAGAGTAGCTTTCACAGCAAAACATGTGATATTCTCATAAAAGATGGCAAGATTCAGAAGATTGGCAAAAGTCTTTCTGACCCTAAAGCCAAGATCATTCAACACGATAATTTGCACGCCTCACAAGGATGGTTTGACAGCAGCATTTCTTTTGGTGAACCTGGATATGAAGAACGCGAGACGCTGAGCCATGGACTCGAGGTAGCTCAATCCTCAGGTTTTGCACACATCTCATACAATACAAACACTTCCCCAAAACCTACAAGCAAGGCAGACATTTCATTTTTATTACGCAAAGCTTCTGGTTCGGCAACTGCTATTTATCCAAAAGCAGCTGTGTCTTCAGAAAGTAATCAAGAAAAACTTGCGGAGCTCCATGATTTATTTCAAGCAGGGGCCGTAGCTTTTAGCAATCATAAAGAACCACTAGACGATGCGCACTTGTTGGTACTTGCGCTTCAGTATACACAAGGATTTGGTGGCTTAG
>JASFWO010000015.1:0-10126 GCA_050049275.1 Flavobacteriaceae bacterium
ACCTTGTTGATTAACGCATCTACTTCTTTAGCAAACATTCCATGATACTCATCTAGGAGTAAGGTGTGAATTTGTTTTAAACTGGTAGTTAAGTCTTTGAGCGATATTTCAGGCAAAGATGATTTTGAGAAAATGCTGTTATATAACTTCGATTCAATCTCAGTAATTATAGGTTCAACTTTCTTAAAAGTCAGTCTTCTTCTAAGTCTTCGTACATCTCTGTAATAATTTCTGATGATGCTGCTACGCAACCCTTGTGCTGTTTTTAGCGTTATGTCTGTTGTGACAAAAGGATTACCATCACGGTCACCACCAGGCCAAAAACCTAAATTGATTAAAGGGTTGTCAAAATGTTTTCCATCAAAAATGTTGTTTTTAATGTACTGATATATTGTACTGACTGAGTGATAAAACACATTTTCTAAATACCACATTAGGCTATTGGCTTCGTCTAGGGGGGTTGGTTTTTCTTTTTTGAAAAAAGGCGTTCTCCCTAACTGAGCCAACAATACTTTGATGGTTGGTAAATCGTTTCGTTTGATAGCTTCTGATAAGTCTGTAATAATACCTAACACAGATCCAGGGTAAAACTGAGTGGGATGTGCAGTAAGCACAGGTCGAATCCTAAAGCTGCTCAAATAGTCTTTTAGAGCGTCAGAAGCATCGTTTTCCATGGCTTCTGCTCTAGAGCTTCGCAAGGTTCCACGACCGCTTGGATTGTTGATAATGTTGAAAGCTGCATCTTCAATCGCATCGAATAAAACTACTTGACGCTCAATAAACTGAATAAACCTAAACAACATGTCAACATTGTCCTGTGGAGAATCTTCAGGGAAGTACTGAGCAAAAAATTCGTCGACAATGTCTTTTGGATTTTTGTCTTTTTTAAAACCTTCTTCGCAAAAATCAGCAAATAAAGGCAATACTGTGGAAGTTCTTGAAATTTCTGAATAAGGTAAGGTTGAAAAGACACTGTTGTAAAGATTAAACTTTGACAACACGTCTGTTTCGAATCGTTCTATTTTAGTTTTACTTGACACTTTTATGGTAATGACTTAAAAAAACCCTCAAACTTTGTGTAAGAGGGTTTTTGATTTGATTAATATCCTCTTATAGTTCTTGAAAAATGGTATGCATCAATCGTTTTTTATCATTGATGCTTTCTTCCAATGAAATCATGGTTTCTGTTCGTAACACACCATCAATATCATCGATTTTAAAAATAATTTCTTTGGCATGATCAGTGCTCTTGGCACGTACTTTACAGAAGATGTTAAACTTCCCTGTTGTAATGTGAGCTACTGTAACGTTTGGAATTTCCGAAAGACGCTCCAAAACATATTTAGTTTGATGAGTTTTCTCTAGATAGATCCCAACATAGGCTATAAAGGAATATCCTAATTTCTTGTAATCCAGCGTTAAAGAAGAGCCCTTTATGATTCCTGCTTCTTCCATTTTCTTGACTCGAACATGAACAGTACCTGCTGATATGAGCAACTTTTTTGCAATATCTGTAAAGGGGGTACGCATATTATCAATCAGAATATCCAAAATCTGATGATCTATTTCGTCTAATTTTATCTTTGCCATAAATATTTTTTTTGCAAAGAAAACAAAAAATTATTAAAATAAAGACACCTAAATCCAATATTTGTTATTAAATAAAGGTTAAATCTTGGATTTACAAACAATTATGTGCGGATTCGTTAAATTTATATTTTACTAAATCGTTATTGCCAACAATGACTTTATGGCCCCGGTGCGCAGACAAGTCACCTTCTACTATAAAAACAGGTTCAAAAGTTATTTTATCTCCACTCCTTACTTCTCTAAAGTTTATTCCAATATCTCCCTGTTTTATTTGATTGTCGACAATATATTCTGTGTTCTTAATCAAAATATCGAAGAAATGATTTTGATTTTCAGGGATCTCAAAATAAGCATCAAAGTCGTGTAGTTGATCATCCAAAATGGCTTCAATCGCATATTTTAAAGCATAAAAAATAAATTCTCTTGTTTGCTCTCTTTGATAGTCGTTTTGATAATGACCTGCCTCAAATAAAACGGTGGGCACTCCATCAGACTGAAAGGCATCTCCTGTGCAATTGGCATTAAAAGCATCATCATATCTTCCGATTTGATTCGGGATATGAACATCGAGTTTTTTAGCGATTTGAGCAATTAAACACGCTGCTTCTCTTCTAGAAGGACCAAATTGGCGCTTTTCATCGGCTGAAGGAGCTAAAAACGAAACTGTGGCAGGATGATCTTCAATCCCATACATGGTACGTTGGTCATGAAGGTTAAAAGCAAAATCAGGTTTATAGGAATCAAATTCAGCTCTTAAAAAAAGGCTCTCTGGTTGAGTGAGTTGTTTCGCATCGCGATTTAAGTCTACGTCGTTGGCGTTGTTTCTTGTATAGGCAGAAGCACCATCTGGATTTACCATCGGAAGCACCCGTAAGCTAATTTGAGACTTAAGATTAGGGTGTGATTCAAGGTAGGACAACAAGTCAAACACCGCTTTGGTCGTTGTCGATTCATTTCCGTGCATTTGCGACCACATCAGAACCTTGACCGCCCCTGAACCCCAATCTATTCGATATAATGGGGCTCCTAGAACACTTTTAGCAATTTCCGTGGTGTTGTAAGGAGTCAATAGAGGCTCAATATGAGCAAGCGTGACATATCTTCCCGAAAGGGCATCGACTTTGTATGGTATGTATTGAGGATGTAAACTCATGATGTTTGCAAATGTAAAAACAAGTTAGGTTACAATTGTAACTGTTTTGATTATTACAATTGTTTACACATTACGGCTTTTGGAACATAAAATTTAACTTTTGTGAAGAAAATAAACTTTTAATTTTGTTAAAATACATATTATGTGTAAGTTATGATTTTTATATAAACCTTTAATTTAATTATTTCACCTCAAATTAAAGCTTTTTTAAGCTGTTTATTTAAACTTTTATTGTTTTTTATTTTACTTTATTTACATTTGTAAAATGACAAATATTGTAGAGCGTATTGATCAAATCATCCAAGAACAGCAACTGAGCTCTGCTGCTTTTGCAGATGCCATTGGGGTACAACGTTCTTCTATTTCACACGTATTGTCAGGACGTAACAAACCCAGCCTTGACTTTATTCTAAAAATTTTAGAAACTTTTCCACATATTTCATCGGATTGGTTGTTGTTTGGTAAAGACAAGCCCTCCCCTCCCACTCCCACATCAGACACCAAGACAATCAAGGAGGATGATTCTAGGGACATGGATCCTTATTCAGCTATAAAACCATCTTCTGACAGTGAAATTGATAAAATTGTGTTCTTTTTCAAGGATGGTCGCTTTGAAACCTATCATCAAAAGGGTTAATTTTGCTGTCTATACACAATACATGACAAAGAAATCCTTTCTTTTTTTTCTAACGCCCTTATTATTTGTTGCTTGCTTTTCTGTAGAGCGTGATTGCAAACCCTTTCAGACGGGTTCATTTTCTTTTACAACAGTTGTTAATGGAGACACATTGGTCAGTACATTTGAAAGAGACGAACATATTGAAATTGATTATTACGCTGGAATTGCAGATACTTCGAGGGTTCATTGGATCAATGATTGTGAGTGCATTGTAAAAAAACTCAACCCGAAATCCTTTCAAGATTCTAAAGCTGTACAGATGAAAATTTTGTCCACTTTTGAGGATGGCTATGTATTTGAGTATCACCTTGTCGGCAATCGAAGTAATATTCAGCGTGGTCGGGTAAAAAAAATTTCAGATTGATCTGATATAGAAATCCACACCATTTTTGGTACGGATCATCAAAGCTCTAGAGTGATCTGACCATTATCATCATCGTTGTCGAGTGTTTGAGGATCCTCTACTTCGATGTCTTCGGTTTGATCAGGAAGAGAATCAGGAGTGTATGGCAATGATTCTAGGCTGTTGATGTTTTTAATCTTCTCTGAGCTCACCTGGTTACCCATAGCTTTGATACCCTTTACGGAAATAAATTCTTCAAAAACAATTTTTTGAGAAGGCTTAGAGTCTTTCCCACGAGGTTTTACAAACTCTAACTCAATGACTGGCCGCCAATCAGTAGTAATCAATTCTAAATTGATTTTATTTCCTTTTTTCACAAAGTCTTCTTCTTTGTCAGGCGCTTCAATTAGAAAGCGTTTTCCAAAGTAGCGATCTTTGACGCCATCGTAGTAAACTACAGAAATGGGTTTTTTAGGCTCCCACTGCTCCAAAATCACCATATCTTCTGGAAAGTGCATATTCAAATCGGGAATCACTGTTTTGATTAAACCCGACTGGGTTGCAATCAACAATCGGTCATCTCCTCGAAAGGCTCCTAACAAATCCCCTCTTTGATCAACATTTAAACGACCCACCGCATCATCAAACCATATTTTTCTGGGTTTTAGTGTAGAAACACCTTCTTCTTTTAACTCAATACGCTTGACAGCGTATTTAGTCACAGTATTTCCCCGAACTCCTCTCGACTTAATGTCTAAATCTGCAAAGTCTAAGTCCCACTTAAGTTTCTTTATACTTCCTGACTGGCGCAGCATCACAGTAACTATTTCTGCCTCTCCATTGGGGTTGGCCGAAAAATAAAGCACTTTGGATTGACTCTTACCATTGGTCAAATCATAGGTCTTATCTCGAGTAACACCCGTCACAGGAAAACGCTTCATGAAAGTAGTGCCTCCACGCCCATCTCTGTAGATCATATTGTAAATAGTACGATCATCTTTCTTCTTGAAAACCGCTACATGGATAATGTTCTTTCCTACAAAGGTTTTCGATTCTACTTTGGTCACAACCATATGCCCTTCTTCAGTAAAGACGATAATATCATCAATATCGGCACAGTCGGTAACATACTCATCTTTGCGTAAGGATGTCCCAACAAATCCTTCTTCTCTGTTTACATATAATTTTGTGTTACGAATAACAACTTTTTTTGCATCGACATCATCAAAAATTCGGATTTCAGTTTTGCGTTCACGACCTTCACTATAAGTCTTTTTTAAGTGTGTGAAGTAGTCGATAGCAAAGGCAACCAAATTCGCTAAATTATCTTTGACTTGAGCCAACTCTTCTTCGAGAGCCTCTATCTTTTGTTGGGCTTTGTCAAGGTCAAATTTAGAAATTCGTTTGATGCGAATTTCAGTTAACCGAACAACATCGTCGTCTGTTACAGCTCTTTTCAAATGGCCAATATGAGGCTGTAAACCTTTATGAATGGCAGCCATAACCCCGTCCCAGGTTTCTTGATCTTCAATATCTCTATAGATGCGATTTTCAATAAAAATACGCTCCAAAGAAGCAAAGTGCCATTGTGATTCTAACTCGTCTTGCTTGACCAGCAGCTCTTGCCGAAGCAACTCTACCGTATGATCTGTAGATCGTCTGAGCATCTCGCTGACCCCTATAAAGAGTGGTTTATTGTCTTCAATGACACATCCCAATGGAGAAATAGAAGACTCACAAGCCGTAAAGGCATAGAGAGCATCTATTGTTTTATCGGGTGATATATTTGAGGGCAAATGCACTAAGATCTCTACTTTGGCAGCGGTATTATCCTCTATTTTTTTGATTTTTATTTTTCCTTTATCATTCGCTTTAAGGATAGAATCAATCAAAGATGAAGTGGTCGTGTTAAAAGGAATCTCAGTGATGACCAAGGTGTTTTTGTCAAACTGTGATATTTTGGCACGAACTCTAATCTTGCCGCCTCGAATACCATCATTATATTGACCTACATCCATAATCCCACCAGTAGGAAAGTCAGGGAAAATCTGAAAACGCTTCCCTTTCAAGTGCTTAATTGAGGCATCAATGAGCTCCACAAAATTGTGTGGCAAAATCTTTGTAGACAATCCAACAGCAATTCCTTCACCTCCTTGAGCTAGTAGTAGCGGAAATTTAACAGGAAGGTTGATGGGTTCTTTCTTTCGACCGTCGTAGGATAATTGCCATTGGGTGACCTTGGGACTGAATACAACTTCGAGAGCAAACTTGGAAAGACGGGCTTCAATATATCGAGAAGCAGCTGCACTGTCTCCAGTGAGTATATTACCCCAATTACCTTGCATATCAATCAAAAGATCTTTTTGACCGATTTGCACCATAGCATCAGAAATGCTTGCATCACCGTGAGGGTGATATTGCATGGTGTGACCGACGATATTAGCCACTTTATTGTATCGTCCATCGTCAAGTTCACGCATGGCGTGCAATATGCGTCTTTGGACAGGTTTTAACCCATCAGCTATGGCAGGAACTGCACGTTCTAGAATGACATAAGACGCATAATCCAAAAACCAATCTTTGTACATCCCGGTTACCTTAACCAGTGTATCTTGTTGATTATCGAATGTCTCCTCTTGGTATTCTTCCATTTTAATCTTCTACTCGATCCAATTCTACCTTTAAGTTGTCAATGATAAATTCTTGACGCTCAGGAGTGTTTTTACCCATATAAAAAGACAACAAGTCTTCAATTCCCATGGCCTTATCCATCATTACAGGATCTAATCTTATGTCCTCACCGATGAAATATTTAAATTCATCAGGTGATATTTCGCCCAAACCTTTAAAACGAGTGATTTCAGGATTTTTACCCAGTTTCTGCATGGCATCCTGTCGTTCTTGTTCAGAATAACAATAAATGGTTTCTTTTTTGTTGCGCACTCTAAATAAGGGGGTTTGTAAAATATACAGATGTCCTTCTTTAATAAGTTCGGGGAAAAATTGCAAAAAGAATGTAATCAACAACAGTCGAATGTGCATGCCATCTACGTCAGCATCTGTGGCGATAACGATGTTGTTATAGCGAAGATCTTCCATACTCTCTTCGATGTTGAGTGCCGCTTGCAAAAGATTAAACTCTTCGTTCTCATAAACGATTTTTTTACTCATCCCATAGGAATTGAGCGGCTTACCCCGAAGACTAAAAACGGCTTGTGTGTTCACATCTCTGGACTTTGTGATCGAACCACTGGCCGAGTCCCCTTCTGTTATAAACAAAGTAGAATCTAAACGTCGACCTGCTTTTAAGTCACCCAAATGAACACGACAGTCACGCAATTTTTTGTTGTGTAGACTGGCTTTTTTAGCACGTTCTCTGGCAAGTTTACGAATACCCGAAAGCTCTTTACGCTCCTTTTCCGCTTGTAATATTTTGCGTTGTAATTTTTCAGCGGTTTCAGTGTTTTTGTGCAAAAAATTATCGAGTTGGGTACTGACAAAGTCATTGATGTATGTGCGAACCGTTGGCAACCCTCCGCCCATTTCTGTAGAACCTAACTTGGTTTTGGTTTGAGATTCAAACACAGGCTCCATCACCTTTATACTAATGGCTGAAATGATGGATTTTCTGATGTCGGAAGCGTCAAAATTTTTTCCATAAAAATCTCGAACGGTCTTCACGATGGCTTCTCTAAACGCAGCCTGATGGGTACCGCCTTGAGTGGTGTGTTGACCATTGACAAAAGAATGATACTCTTCACTATACTGTGTTTTACTATGGGTAATAGCCACTTCGATATCATTACCTCTTAGATGAATGATGGGATACAACAGATCTTCGATGTTGTTGTTGTCTTCCAATAAATCTTTAAGACCGTTTTCAGAAGTGTATTTCTCTCCGTTGAATACGATTGTAAGCCCAGGGTTGAGGTATACATAATTCTTCAACAATCGCTCGACATATTCGTGACGAAAACGATAATGTTTAAAAATAGTATCGTCAGGGACAAAAGACACTTTAGTCCCTTTTCGTTTGGTACTGGTCTCTTTTGGAGGATCTTCTGACAAAGCACCACGTTCAAAAACGGCTGTTTTGATATAATCTTCACGAACAGATTCTACCTTAAAATAAGTTGAAAGAGCATTAACTGCCTTGGTTCCAACTCCATTCAGACCTACAGACTTTTTAAATGCTCGGGTGTCATATTTTCCCCCTGTATTCATTTTAGAAACCACATCAATTACCTTTCCCAATGGAATGCCTCGACCATAGTCCCTAACCGTTACCTTACCGTCTCTAATGTTGACTTCAATCGTTTTGCCGGCCCCCATAACAAACTCATCAATGCTATTATCAAGCACTTCTTTGAGTAATATGTATATACCATCATCTGCAGAAGAGCCATCTCCAAGCTTACCTATGTACATACCTGGCCTCATACGAATATGCTCTTTCCAGTCGAGCGAACGTATGTTGTCTTCAGTATATTGGGTGGTTTGTGGCATGGATGCTAATATAAGTCAAGCCACTGAATATGGTCAACAGCAATCAGGTAAAGAAATTAACAATTCTTTCTTATGTGATGTTGAAAAATAGATATTCATCTTTTTAATCTAAAAAAGACAACCATTCAACTATAGAAACATATAAGGAATTAGTAATATTTAAAGACATTATTCATAACTAACTATCCCAACCATCCTTCTCTATCGAGGCTTCTATATTGGATGGCCTCTGCTATATGTGTTGTTAAAATACAGTCCTGTTCCTCCAAATCAGCAATGGTTCTTGCTACTTTTAAAATTCGATCATAAGCACGAGCGGACAAACGTAATTTTTCCATGGCTTGTTGCAATAGCGGTAGTGCATCGTCTGGCAAGGAACAAAACTCACGCAAATACTTGGGTTAACATAAAGTAGGTTTTGAATAAAATTAAAAAAAATAGCTGAACTCTTTTCTTTAAATATTAGGTTTGTTTTCTTTGCATAGATGAATACTCAAGAATTTCGTAAAATATGTGGGCAGTTTGCTACGGGTGTGGCTGTGGTAACCACTTCTCATGGAGGGGAAAACTTTGGGCTCACTGTTAATTCTTTTACTTCCGTATCACTCGATCCTAGTATGGTGTTGTTTTGTGTAGA
This sequence comes from Flavobacteriaceae bacterium, assembly GCA_050049275.1. GTDB lineage: Bacteria > Bacteroidota > Bacteroidia > Flavobacteriales > Flavobacteriaceae > UBA724. The sequence continues at coordinate 8,909 of JASFWO010000015.1, forward strand.
CCGGAAAGCACGATTTAATGAACCCGTTCAAAAAAGCGGTGTGCTTGCAATCAACTTTTTAAAAGAACATCAAAAAAAAATATCCAACCGTTTTGCCAATCCCAAACTGAGTGTACAGGAACGCTACAAAAATCTGGTCCTTTTAAAAGAAGAACCCGCTCCTCTAATATCAGATGTTTTAGGGTATCTAGAGTGTACTCTAGAAGCGATTCATGATGGAGGAGATCATCACATCTATGTAGCTCGTGTTCACTCTGGTGCTTTTGACCAAGGCGCACCTCTGCTCTATTATGCCGGGAATTACAAATCGCTAAGCCTAGAATCCTGATCTGGAATGTTTTTCAGACCTTCTTTCAGCCACGCCTTGTAGGTAGGGATATCTGTGTATTGTTGAGGAGGTGCTAATAAAGTTCCATCAGGCATCATCAAAATATAGTGTGGTTGAGCCACAGACTGAAAATTAATCGCTTGAAATGCTGCCCACTTCTGCCCAACGTTTTCTATCTGCCTTTCGCGCCCTGATTGATATTTTAAAGTGAATTGCTGACTCTCTGGGAGTTCCTTTCGGTCATCAACGTAAAGAGAAATCAACACAAACTCTTCATTGATGATTCTAAAAATTTCGGGGTCACTCCAAACATTCTCCTCTACTTTACGACAATTTACACAGGCCCATCCTGTAAAGTCAAGCAAAATGGGTTTTTGTTGTAAGCTAGCCACCGTACGCCCTTCTTCAAAGTCTTTGTAGCACTCGAGTCCGAGTGGACAATCGGTGTCTTGGGGATAGATACTGTAAAATGTAGGAGGTGGAAAACCACTCAAAAGCTTAAGGTTCGAGCCTGGATTAGGAATCAAGCCCGGAGCCAGATAAGCAATAAAAGCAAATAAAATAATCCCAAAACCTAAGCGCCCTGCCCCTAATTTAGTTTTTTTGGGTTCATGAGGAAAACGGAACATACCAAACAAGTACAAAACCATGACTCCAAAAATCAAAATCCAAATGGCGATAAAAACCTCTCTTTTAAGAATACCCCAATGAGCTACTAAATCTGCATTTGATAAAAACTTTAAAGCTAGAGCCAATTCCAAAAACCCTAAAACGACCTTTGTTGTATTCATCCATCCGCCAGATTTGGGAAGAGATTTCAACCAATTTGGAAACATTGCAAACAGGGCAAAAGGCAGTGCCAATGCCAGACCAAATCCTGTCATCCCCAT
>JASFWO010000137.1:0-3260 GCA_050049275.1 Flavobacteriaceae bacterium
GCTGAACGGTCAAAAAAAGCATCTAACTGACTTTGATCATTTTGCCAAGTGGCAAAGTAAGAAATCATGGAAGCCATGATTAGAAAAGAAATCAGAATAATCAAACCGCCCAACAAAATTTGTTTTTGTCTTACATACGCAGTCTTAGATGTGTTAGAAGTGTTTGTCATTCATCACAAAAATAACAATAATTAGACCAGAGAAAAAAAGAATAAAAAAACCCGCTAAAAGCGGGTGTTTTATAGGTTGTATTAAATTTACTTATCAATTGAGCCAAGCACTCGATTCATAAAATCTTTTAGTGCTTGCTTGCGATCTGTACCGTTATCGATCATCGATTGGACTTCGATAGCTCCGTACATATTTGAAATGAGCTCTCCGATCACGTCCAATTCTTCATCTTTAATGCCTGGTGCTTCAGTCAAGGCCTCGAGTGTTTCTGCGGCCTCATGGACGTAGTCCACGTCATTTTCCTCAATAAACAAGCTCAGATGCTTAATTAGTGGCAGCCTCATCGATAAAAGATTTAAGTACTTCGAGTTTGTTAGTTTGTTCCTGACCTACCAGAGCTCCATTTTTAAATGCTGCAAAGGTGGGTAGGTTGTCAACATTGGCCAATTTTCTCGAATTCGGATTTTTTTCTGCGTCGACCATCAAAAACTTAGCTTGAGGGTATTCGGCAGACATTTTTTTGAATTTAGGCTTCATGATACGGCAATTTCCACACCATCCGGCGGAATATTGTACAAAGACAGTATCATGTGCTTGGATAGCATCCTCAAGACTGTCTTGTTGTAACTCCTCTACCATGATCTTTATTTTTGACTTAAATACGAAGCAACACTTTTGCTAGTTTCTTCTATGGCTTCTGCACCTTCTTCCCAGTTAGCTGGGCAAACTTCGCCCTTTTCTTGAACATGAGTCAGTGCATCAATTAATCTAATGTACTCTTGTACATTTCTTCCCAATGGCATGTTGTTGATTCCTTCATGAAAAACAACGCCATCCTCATCAAGAATGTAGGTAGCTCTGTAAGACACATTATCCCCTTCTACCAAAACAGTATCTGTTTCTTCATCATATGTTTCATTAGAAATATCTAAAATTCCTAACGTGCGAGACAAGTTTCTGTTGCTATCAGCTAATAGGTTGTAAGTAACCCCTTCGATTCCTCCTTCGTCTTTGGGTGTGTTCAGCCAAGCAAAATGCACCTCTGCAGTATCACATGAAGCACCGATTACGATGGTGTTTCGTTTTTCAAATTCAGGTAGGGCTTCTTGAAAAGCATGCAGCTCAGTAGGGCATACGTAGGTGAAGTCTTTTGGGTACCAAAACAAAACTACTTTCTTTTTGTTTTTGGTCGCTTCCTCAAGAACATTTATTTGAATGGTGTCACCCATTTCGTTCATTGCGTTTACAGTAAGATTGGGAAATTTTTTTCCGACGATAGACATAATTTTCAGTTTTAAAATTTTACACAAATATCTAATTTAAAACAATCCCTCAAAAAAAATCGCATTACATTTTGTTATTTAGTTATAGGGAACCTCAATTATCAACAACCATTTTATGTAAAAACCTGATTATGAGTTTCTAAGGTGTTTTATTTTAATTTTAAATGCGGCAAATAAGAGTGTCATAAAAGGACTGATCCAGTTAAAAATCGCATAAATAAAATAATCGGCTACACTTACACCTAATACCCCGGACTGGTATGCACCACAAGTATTCCATGGAATCAATACAGAAGTAACGGTTCCAGAGTCTTCTAACGTACGACTTAGATTTTCAGGAGCCAGACCTCGCTCACAATAAGCTTTCTGAAACATCTTACCTGGGACGACTATGGATAAGTATTGATCAGAAGCCGTAATGTTAATTGCTAGACAAGATGCAACGGTACTTGCAAATAACTGAAACGTAGTTTGAGCCCATGATAGCAAAGAGTTGCTGATTGTTGCCAAAGCACCGATTCCGTCCATAATTCCGCCAAAAACCATCGCGCAAATAATCAACCAAATGGTTCCGAGCATTCCCTCCATCCCTCCAGATGAAAATAGATCATTTAACATTGGGTTGGTGGATTGTATTTGTGTGTCTACGGTGATCGCATCCATGATCACTTTGTAAGTGTTTTCTAGAGACGAAGCGCCGCCAAGATTTGTCAATACTTGCTGTTGAAAAATCAAAGCACTCAGTGCCCCTAGAACAGTTCCTATGAATAGTGCGACTAAGGGAGGCGTCTTTTTTACGATTAAAAAGATGACAATAACAGGAACAGAAAACAACCAAATATTTATGTTAAAAACAGAGTCAATCGAGTCTAAGATTCCTGAAGTGTCTGCAACTCCATTTGATGAAAATGTAAAACTCAATATGATGAAAACGGTTAGGGTAACTAATATACTCGGTACCGTAGTTAGCGTCATGTAACGAATGTGCTTAAACAGGTCTCCACCTGCCATAGCTGGAGCTAAGTTGGTGGTGTCGCTCAAGGGAGATAATTTGTCTCCAAAATATGACCCTGAAATTACAGCTCCAGCGACCATTCCAACAGGGATGCCTAAAGCTTTTCCAATGCCGATTAACGCGATGCCAACCGTCGCGGAGGTGGTCCAGCTGCTCCCTGTAGCCAATGAAATCAAGGCGCATATAACAACACATGCAGGAAGAAAAATACTCGGATGTAATATTTGTAATCCATAATAAATCATGCCCGGAATGATCCCACCAATGAGCCAAGTACCTGCTAAAGCACCTACAAACAATAGAATTAGAATAGCGCCCGTAACAGATTTTAGGTTGTCTGCAACTTTGTCTAGCATGGTCTTGTATGAACGTTTATAAACAAACCCTACCAAAGCGGCTACTGCACCTCCTACTAGCAGAATAAACTGATTAGAACCGCTTAAAGCATTGTCTCCATAAATCCAAACATTTATGGCGAGTAATACAACAAGAACAAAAAGTGGAATGAGCGCGGTGTGCAGTGGAAGCGAACTGTCTGAGTGTTTGTTCTTCATAATACAATGTTAGCGAAAATCGTTCAAATTAAATGATGTACCTCTAAAGAGAATTACAAAAAATCAGAGAATACAATATAAAACAATCGGTTGTCAAGGCAGCATGTCCAACTCAACTTTAACTTCGACAATTTCAGCGATTTGCTTTCGAACCAAACTTGGAATTTTTATATTAAAATCTTCAGCCTTAACAGAAAAAAATGAAGACAATTTTAATTGATCTTCTTTCAACAGAAT
>JASFWO010000138.1:0-3242 GCA_050049275.1 Flavobacteriaceae bacterium
AAATACAAAATGCATAAATACGCTGTGTAGGCGTTCCTGATCTTTTAATGTGATTGATTGAGTTTCGTCAGAAACTGCTTGTACAAATTTGACGCCCTCAAATAGTGTTGCGATCAAGATAGGCGTGTTGAAGTCATCGTTCATGGCATCGTAACAGCGCTGCTGCCAATTTGCAATGTCGATTCCTGTTGTTTCAGTGGCTGTTGTCAGTTGAGGGGTGTCTGAAATTGCTTGCATGAGTTTTCGGAAACCTTTTTCGGAAGCAGAAAGCGCAACACTGCTTAGATCTAAAACAGATCTATAGTGGGCTTGAAGCATAAAAAAACGAACCACTGAGGGAGAAAATGCTTTGTCAATGTTCGGGTTGGATCCAGAAAACATTTCATGGGGAAGGATGTTATTGCCCGTTGACTTGGCCATTTTTTTACCATTTAAAGTCAACATGTTTGCGTGCAACCAATAATTTACAGGTTTTTTAGTTCCGAAAGCCTCTGCTTGAGCAATTTCACATTCGTGGTGTGGGAACTTCAAATCCATCCCACCTCCGTGTATGTCAAACTGTTCCCCAAGATACTTTGTGCTCATCGCTGTACATTCTAAATGCCAACCAGGAAAACCTTCTCCCCATGGGGAGGGCCAACGCATAATATGGGTTGGTTCGGCTTTTTTCCAAAGGGCAAAATCTTGAGGGTTTTTTTTATCACCCTGACCGCTGGTTTCACGTGTATTGTGAATCATGTCTTCGAGCTTGCGGCCACTCAACTTTCCATAATCGGAAGAGTCGTTAAAGGCTTTTACATCAAAATAAACAGAACCATTGACTTGGTAAGCAAAACCGTTCTCTATAATTTGCTTGACAATTTCGATTTGTTCGAGTATGTGTCCTGTAGCAGTCGGCTCAATACTTGGTGGTAAGTTGTTGAATGCCGCCATAGTATTGTGGAAATCCACTGTGTATTTTTGAACCACCTCCATAGGTTCAATTTGCTCAAGACGAGCTTTTTTAGCGATTTTGTCTTCACCTTGATCCGCATCGTCTTCCAGATGACCTGCATCTGTTATGTTTCGAACATACCGCACTTTATAACCCAAATGCCTTAGATATCTAAATATCATATCAAAAGAGATAAAAGTTCGGCAGTTGCCCAGATGTACATTGCTATATACAGTTGGCCCACAGACATACATCCCTACATTGCCTTCACTGATGGGCCTGAAAATTTCTTTCTTGCCGCTCAAAGAATTGTAGATAGAAAGGGGTTGTTTGCTGTAAAGCGCCATGTTTTATTTAAAGGTAGTCTCTAAACGAAGGTACTCCAAAAATTCCTTTTTTACTTCTGGCTTGTTGAATTGGCCTCCAAATTCTGCAGTAATGGTGCTAGAATCGATATCACGTATTCCACGAGAATTCACACAAAGGTGTTTGGCATCTATCACACAGGCCACATCTTTTGTATTGAGTGCTTCCTGCATCATTTGAACTACCTGGCGTGTAAGACGTTCTTGTACTTGAGGACGTTTTGCAAAATAATCTACAATACGATTCATTTTTGATAAACCGATCACAGTGCCATTGGAAATATAAGCCACATGAGCCTTACCTACTATGGGAAGCAAGTGGTGTTCGCAAGTAGAGTAGAGGGTGATGTTTTTTTCAACCAACATCTGACCATATTTGTACTTGTTGTCGAAGGTGGAAGCTTTGGGCGCTCGATCAGGATGAAGGCCTCCAAAAATTTCTGTTACAAACATTTTAGCCACTCGTCTAGGAGTGCCTCTAAGGCTGTCATCGGTCATGTCCATGCCGAGCGTTTCCAAGATGTTCGCCATGTCTTTTTCGATACGTTTGATTTTTTCTGCATCAGAAAGTTCAAATGCATCATCACGTAAGGGAGTGTCTATGGCGCCTCCGACATGATCGTCTCCGTTTAAATCTGTGAAGGTATCTTCTAAAATTCTGTCGATTTTCATTGCAATGATTTCTAACACAAATATACTTAATTCAAAATTTAAGTATCAACTTCGATTTTTTTAAAATTTAAAGTTCATGCCGAAGGTAATTCTTGATACAGAACTGTTGATTTGAGCCGTATCGGTCATACCTACATCGTAGAGTCGATGTTTGCTGTTTCTTTGGCTGTTGACGTAAGCAATATCGAATGTGTTATTGCCAAAATTAAAGCCCAACCCAAGGGAAAAACCAGTAAGGTCTCCAAAAGATTCTGTGTTGGTGTAGGGAGATTCGTCCATGTGATACCCGCCCCGAAGGCTGATGCCTCCTAAACGCCATTCTGTTCCAAATCGATAACTGTTTCCAACATCCCATTGACTTTCTATCTGATTGTTGATTTCTCTAAAAGTATCATTGTCGCTAGGTCCAATATTAGAATTCTGATAATTCTTTCGTAGATAGTCAAAGGAAATGAGCCCTTGCTTGCCAAACACATAGGCTATGCTGCTTCTAAACTGAGCTGGAGTTTTGATGGTGTACTCTTCATATACATTGACCACATTGGGGTTGATAAACCGGTCAAATCGTATGTTTTCTTCATCTGTATTGATGGTTTCAATGTACTGGGTAAGCTCCTCATCCAAAGAATACCATGTTGGTGTTGTATAATTCAATCCAATTCGCAAAGATTTAGAGGGTTTTAAAATAGCTCCAAATTGTAGAGAAACTCCACCTCCGAAAGTACTTAAATAATTTTCAAAGTAAACCTCTTTCAAATAAGACTCATTTAAGTAACCATTTTCTACCGTTTTAGTCTGTTGTGTCAACTCAATGGTGTGGATGTTAATGTTCGTACCAAGAATCAACCAATCTTTGTACTGAGCCGAAAAATTCAAGGCAATCGCCCAATGGTTTCCTCTGCTTTTGTATTGGTGGTTGTGGTTTACGCTATCGTACAAAGCACCAGAAACATATGAATTTGTGTCAGCATCGTAGTCAAACATATAAGATTGGAAACCCAAAAATGCTTGTTGGTAACCAAAACCCTGATTGCTACCTAAGTAGGCATAACGCCCAGATATGGTTTCTCCATCAAACACCCTTAATTCCTCAAAATCAGTGCCAGCGGCATAGTTCAAAAAATATTCATCCAGGCCATGTTGGTTGTTAAGCCCCTGTATGTTTATAGAATTGTCAAATGAGTTTTTCATCTCTGCGTTTACTCCAAAAGCCAATTTTTTCCACGAACCATTTCCAGCATTTTCCAATACAATCACAGCTCCTAGTTGAT
>JASFWO010000139.1:0-3239 GCA_050049275.1 Flavobacteriaceae bacterium
GCCCAGCTATAAATTAGGCCCAGGAGATGAGATCACAATTGATGTATGGGGCGCATCTGAAACCCGCTATGAGGGGACTCTTTCTAGGCAAGGGGTGATTAAAATAGACCGGTTGCCCCCCCTTTATTTATCGGGATTGACCCTAGCGGCCGCACAAAAACAGATCCGCAAAACATTTTTGAAAATTTACACAGGATTGGCTTCTGACGCTTCTGACACAGACAAGGTTTTTTTGGACGTAAACCTTAAAAAAGCCAGAAGTATTATTGTCAACATTACAGGAAACGTTCAGGCACCAGGCACTTATACATTATCTGGTTTTACATCGGTGTTAAATGCGCTATATGCAGCAGGAGGACCAGATAAAAATGGAAGCTTTAGAAAAGTGAAAGTTGTAAGAGGCGGAAAAACAGCAACCACAGTAGACCTGTATGATTATTTTTTAGAGGGCAACTACCCTGACTTTTTCCTCAACGACCAAGATGTCATTGTGGTAGCCTCTTACGACAACCGGGTAAGGGTCAAAGGAGCGTTCAAAACCCAAGGAGTTTTTGAAACCAGAACCAATGAAACGGTTCAAGAAATCTTGCGATACACAGGAGGGTTTACATCTAACGCATACAAAGGAGCCATGTATATGGAACGCATAAACGGCCTGGATCGATCGGTTTTGAAGGTAGAGTCTAAAGATTATGACACGATGATCGTCCAAGACGGAGACGTGATTGAGGCCAAGGCTGTTTCGGACAAGTACACCAACCGAGTGATTGTTTCGGGGGAAGTTTACTTACCAGGAAGCTACCCCTTGGAAGAAGCCCCTAACCTCAGCACACTTCTCTTATTGAGTAGCGGGCTCTCGCCAGATGCTTATACGAACTCGGCGCTGTTGTATAGAACCAATAATGGGGTGTTAAACGAAATGATATCCGTTGACTTGCAGGCTGTTTTGAGCAACGAAATAGAGATTGATTTACAACCCGATGACAGGCTTGTGGTGTTTAATGCCAACAAAGTGGAGCCCGAAAGAAAAGTATCGGTCCAAGGCGCCGTTAACAGCCCAAACAGTTTTGTGTATTACGACGGGATGACAGCACGCGATTTGTTGTTGCTGGCTTCTGGATTCAAACTACGTGCCAACAAAACAAGTATAGAGGTCTATAGAAACCGGTCTCATTTAAACGACAATCAACAGTTAAGCTCACTAGAGTTTTCTGAAGCCGAAGCCGACCAAATTTCTATAGAACCAGGAGATTTTATGGTCGTACGTTTGCTGGAAGGTTTCCGAGCCACCGAAAATGTAAGGCTTACAGGTTTTAGTCGAAGCCCTGGCACATACCCCATTAAATCCAACAAATACACCCTGTATGATTTGTATATAGACTCACAAGGGGCGCTTGAAGGGTCCAGTCTTTCTGGGGTGTCTGTCAGCCGTTTGATAACAAACGAAGACCAAGACAAACTAGAAAGTGTTTCTGACAGTTTAATAGGCGAAATTGATGCCGAAAAACGCCTTTCCATAGGCGTTAATTTAGAAGAAATCATAAAAAAGAAAGGGAATCATAAAGATAACATTGTTCTTAAAGCGAACGATGTTATCAATATTCCTTCTGTGGAGTCTACGATATCTCTTATTGGTGAAGTACAGCGAGAAACAGTTGTTCCCTTCAGCCGATTGACTACCAAACAAGCGATAATTCGTGCAGGGGGTTTTTCACAGAAAGCAAAGCGCAACCGAGTATATGTCGTATACCAAAACGGATCGATTCGTTCAACCACCAACTTCTTGTTTTTAAGATTTAGACCCAAGTTAGAACCCGGCGCCATCGTCGTGGTGCCACAAAAAGTACAAAGGCAAAAAATGAGCCTTCAAGAGGGTATAGGCATCACAACAGCCGTGGCATCCTTAACCGTATTGATAAGAACCTTAATCAATAACTGATATGAACACACCCAGCAAAGAAGTGAGAGAGGACGAAATCGACTTGGTTGAGTTGCTTAAAAAAGTGTTTGCCTCACGCCGATGGATTATTCGTTTTACAGCTGCTGCATTTTTTGTTGGAATCATATTGGCGATTTTAGCCCCGGTTCGATTTACAGCAGGTACAAGTTTTGTCCCACAGACATCAAGCGACCAACCCAGTTCATCGTTGAGTGGGTTGGCCTCATTAGCAGGGATAAATTTAACAGGACTAACGGGCAGCGGCTCAGAGATCCCCCCCATGCTCTATCCAAACATTGTAAAAAGCATTCCCTATAAAAGAGCACTTTTAGAAACAACAGTAGGCAGCAACAACCAAACGCTTCGCGAATACACTCTTGCTCTAGGCGGCGGCACAAATGTTTTGGGAACCATCAAAAAATATACCATTGGACTTCCAGGATTGTTGCTAAACAGCAAAGAACAAGACACATTTAACGCGTCACAAACCTTATTTAAAATCACAGAAGAAGACAACAATCTTTTTGAGTTTTTAAACAACAGCCTTTCGGTTGAGGTAAATGAAAAAGAGGGCTATGTGTCATTGAGCTTTGAATCAGATGACCGCAACATTGCCGCAGAGGCAGCCCAAGCGGCCACAGACTTGCTGCAAGAAAGAGTGATTAAATACAAAAACCAAAGCGCTCTCGAAACGCTTAAGTTTGTTCAACAACAGCACGATGCTAAAAAAATCGAATTTGAAACCCTCCAGGATTCCATAGCGCGTTTTAAAGACCAAAACCTAAACATTGCCTCGTCTTTATACCAAAACAAACTCACACGGTTAGAAGCCAATTTTTCGATTGTTTCGTCTGTTTTTCAAGAGCTTTCAGGTCAATTAGAGCAAGCGAAGCTACAAGTCAGTAAAGACACGCCCATTTTTACAGTGATAGAACCTGTAAACATCCCTTTGGAGCGTTCCAAACCCAAACGCACCTTGATGGTGTTGATTTGGGCGTTTTTAGGTTTTGTGCTTAGTACAGGCTGGGTGTTGGCGCGCGATGTGTTCTTTCAGATAAAACAAGAAATCACAAATTCTTAGGGACTCTACGGAGTATTGCGACCACAAAGAATAAAAAAAGCAGCAAGCCAAAAAACAAAGCAATGGTGCTGTTAGGAGGGATTGTAAAGCTCAAACGGGCGAACACAAAAATGATAAACACCAAGCCCCCCACCAATAGCAAAGAAGCTTTGATGTGGCTTTTGGCATAGCGCAAAGCCAAATGGTGTAGGTGGTTGTTGTCAGCAGCAAAAGGATTTT
>JASFWO010000140.1:0-3193 GCA_050049275.1 Flavobacteriaceae bacterium
AGTCGCAAAGCACTTATACCATATGTTGATGAAATGTTTGACTTGCTCAACAAGACCTATGACAAGCTTCAAACCTTTGTGCCCATACAACCGCATCAAGTAGCACACTATAAAAAGAAATACCTCCGTTATATTCATCCAGATTTTATAAAATGTGTGGTTGATGCAAATAGCAAGTTGGTGGCCTTTGCCATCACCATGCCTTCTTTTTCAGAGGCACTCAAAAAAGTCAATGGGAAGTTGTTTCCGTTTGGGTTTTTACACATTCTTAGGGCACAACGCAACAACCACAAAGCTTCATTTTACCTCATTGGCATTGACCCTGAATATCAAAACAAAGGGGTTACAGCCATGATTTTTCAAGCCATGCAGGACCTGTTCAATAAAAGAGGGATTACAGATGTTGAAACCAATCCTGAATTAGAAGAAAACAGCGCCATTCAAAAGATGTGGAAAAATTATGACCACAAACTCCACAAAAGACGCAGAACCTACAAGAAAGAATTATAAACGGGCATTTGTTATTTTTGGCGCATGACTGGCACACACACCATAGCTGCATTGGCAACTCCTCCAGGAATGGGAGCGATCGCTGTTGTACGTTTGTCTGGACCTGAAGCAATTTCAATAGCAGATGCTGTTTTTCGATCTGTTCGGAATAAGAAACTTCAAAAACAATCCAGTCACACCGTGCACCTAGGACATCTTTATGATGACCAAACCATGGTCGATGAAGTTTTGGTGACCGTATTTCACGGACCCCATTCCTACACTGGAGAAGATGTTGTAGAAATCTCTTGTCATGGATCGACTTACATTCAGCAAAAGCTGTTGCAAATTGTGATGAACAAGGGTGCTAAAATGGCCGAGGCAGGTGAGTTTACCCTTCGAGCATTTCTGAATGGAAAAATGGACCTTACACAAGCCGAGGCCGTGGCTGACTTAATCGCTAGCGAAGGAGCCGCTGCACACCGAATGGCCATTCAACAGATGCGTGGAGGGATTTCTGACCGATTGTCAGGACTCAGAGCTCAGTTGGTAGACTTTGCTTCTTTGATTGAACTAGAACTCGATTTTAGTGAGGAAGATGTTGCCTTTGCCGATCGGACTGCCTTAGAAAAGCTACTTGACAGCATCCAAGAAACATTAAAGTCTTTGATCGACTCCTTTGCGTTGGGTAATGCGATGAAAAACGGGGTTCCGGTAGCCATAGCAGGCAAACCCAATGCTGGGAAATCGTCTCTGTTAAATGCCCTTTTTCAAGAAGAAAAAGCCATCGTATCCGACATACCCGGAACCACACGAGACAGCATTGAAGACACACTTTATCTAGACGGGATTCAGTTTCGATTTATAGATACCGCGGGACTTAGGGAAACCGACGATAAAATCGAAGCTATTGGAGTCGAGAGAGCCAAAGACAAAATTGCACAATCAAAATTGTTGCTCTATGTTGTGGATCCTACACAAACCCGTGCTGAGGAAGTAAACAATGCAATCAATGAACTTGAAACTGAAAACCTCCAAACATTGGTGATCATTAACAAAGTTGATTTATTATCTAATGATGATCAAGATATGTATTCAAATAATTTGGGAAAACAAACCCATCTGTTTATTTCGGCCCAAACTCAGTTGGGTTTGAAGGAATTAAAACAACAACTCAGTAATTTGGTTCAGGGAGAAACCTTTGAAACCATCATCAGCAACAACCGCCACTATGCGACGCTAAAAGACGCACTAGAAGCAACCTTAGCCGTACGCAAAGGCTTGTCTGACGGATTGAGCAGTGACCTACTGGCCATAGACCTACGCGCGACTTTGGATCATTTGGGAACCGTTACCGGAACCGTATCCACTGACGAACTGCTCGGGAATATCTTTGCAAACTTTTGTATTGGAAAATAGCTTTAAAAACGCAACAACTTTTAATCATTAAAGTTTAAAATTTAAACATCTTCCTGTATTTTTGATAAAAATATCTTTAAGAATAACCCATTTTAAAAGAGTTTTTTGAAAATTTGATTTTAGAAGAGATGTTGAATAGAGTTATTTGTGTTTGTTTTATTGTTTTTTTAAGCATCTCAATACATGCCCAAACCATCATCAACACTGAAGACCTGCTTCAAGATGCCGACCAACCCTTTGTGGCTCAGATAGAGCTTGCTGGAAAATTCAAAGCGGGCAACCAAGACAAACTTGAAAGCTACACCGCATTTTTAACCGGAAAACGAAGCAATCACAGACTGTGGCGCTTTATCATTGCACATGACTTTGAAGAAAAAGAGAAAAAGGTTCGTGTCAATGACTGGAGCTCACAATTGCGCTATAACCATTTTGTAAAAAAGCACTCTTTCTATGGATTTGTTCAAGCACAAAACGTACGAATTCTTCAACTCGAAGGGCGCTACTTAGTCGGCCTGGGCTATCGACACCGCTTGTGGGAAAACAACACAAATTATATAGACTTGGGTTCGGGTTTGTTTTTTGAACACGAAGTCTATCCAACACTTGATACTAGCAAATGGCGCTATAGCATCAACGGCTTTTCCAAACAAAAACTCTCCGAGCGACTCGACTTTTCTTGTGTAGCTTATTTACAAATCCACACCGAAAACCTCAGTGATTTCCGTCTTTACTTGTCTCCACGCATCACCTACAACATCAATCAAGTACGTTTGTTTTTAAACATCCAAAACCGCTTTCATGCCCTACCCTATGGCAATAACAAAAAGAACGATATCAAATCTCAAATCGGATTGGTAATACCTATGTTCAATACACAAATACAATAAACTATGAAACGCATTATTTATACGCCAATTGGGATCTTCTTATTATTTCTTGCTTCATGCAGCACTGATGATCGCTGTGGTGAAATCATTGACAAAGTCATTGTTGATGATCAATACAAGCTCGTCATTCGCTTTAGCAGTGGCGCCACCAACACCAACAGCAACAACTTTGGCGGTGCTTTGATCAGTGATGTCGATGTTGATGTCGATACTTATAACCTTTTTGAAGAAGGTGATGATTACTGTGTCGAATAACTCAATGCTTGGTCATCTGTCCATCTTTGGCCTTCTCCCCTTTCCGCACATACTGACAGCAAAAAGGCAACTCGTTGTACACCAAACTGTCTCCCTTAAAATCACGTGTATCATGGCCAGAAACAGCTACTGCAGCCTGTACA
>JASFWO010000142.1:0-3130 GCA_050049275.1 Flavobacteriaceae bacterium
AGGCTTTACTGCTTCTGAAAATCTCAGAGTAAAAACGGAACAACTCGATGACAAAGGGCATAAAATTGTACTAGACAGAGAAACCTCTCTTCAGAAATTAAAACAAGCCGTTTATGTTGTAGAAGGCGCCAACCTAATCCGAAACGAATATGGAAACCGTCTATTTTCCAATTTCTTTTTCTTTATCACAGGATTCCACGGTTTCCACGTATTGTCTGGAGTATTGATCAATTTGATCATCTTCTTCAATGTTGTGATAGGCACTTATGAGCGAAGAGGACATTATGAAATGGTCGAAAAAGTGGGCTTGTACTGGCACTTTGTCGACTTAGTTTGGGTATTTGTATTTACATTCTTTTATTTGGTATAATTATGGCAACAGCACACAAATTATCGATTTTTAGAGGACTCCTAACATTTAAGTCCAATCAACAAAAAATATGGGGCGTTCTGATATTCTTATCTATTGTCACCATTATAGAAGTCGTACTTGGGATTATCAAGCCGGCTGTATTGATGAATTATTTTCTAGGAATGAAATTGCTCAACTGGATTTTCATCATACTCACTATCGTAAAAGCATACTATATTGCATGGGACTTTATGCACTTGCGGGATGAAAAAAGAAGTTTTACCAGCTCGATTGTTCTTCCGCTGTTAATCTTAATCCCATTTCTTGTGTTTATATTACTTTTAGAGGCAGACTACATTTATGACACCATGATTAATGGTTTTATGGCTTGGAATTTTTAAACTCTCTTTGTGAAAAAGTACATTGTACTAACGGTCTTGTTTGTCCTCCCACTGGTTGTGTACTTGTTTTTTGCGTCCGGAGTAAATCACTTTGCCAAACTCCCTGTGCGTTCTAATTCTGTTGTAGAACTTTCAACATATGCAGAAATCCCTTTCAAAGAACGAATTACCATTTTAGGTTTTTTAGGGTCTAATGTTGAAACAAAAAAGAGTAATGCCCTTAACTTGAATCAAAAAATCTACAAACGATTTAAAGACTTTACGGATTTCCAGTTTGTAATGCTACAGCCCCAAGGCTCTGAAGAGGACTGCCGCATGCTGGCCGATGAATTGACCGGTAGCACAGGCACAGATTTGTCAGGCTGGAATTTTGTTTATGTGGCACCTGTCCAACTACAACACTTATATGAAAGCCTCAACCTCCCTTTTGATTTAGATCCAACCTTCAGCACTCCTTATGTGTTCATTATCGACAAAAATGGAGACTTGCGTGGCCGTGATGACAACAATTTTTTAGGTTATGATGCTCGCTCTGTTGCTGACATCAACAATAATATGGTAGACGACGTCAAAGTCATCTTGGCCGAGTACAGACTGGCTCTGAAAAAATATAACTCAGACCGCTAATCATATCTCTTGAAAAAAAACGCATACATAGGAATCTCTTTCATTATCTTGGTATTTGGCATATGGTTTGTGCCAAAAATTGTAGATAAAGTTCAGAATCGTTCATGGGTCGAATCTGATCGAATGAGTAACAAGCCCTTGGCATATATAAAACTCAATGGAGACCCAAAAAAAGTACCTGAATTTGTCCTTACCAATCAAGACAACTTACTCATATCAAACGAAGATTATAAGGGAAAAGTTTATGTGGTAGAATTTTTCTTTACCACATGTCCTACCATTTGCCCAAAGATGAATCAAAACATGAAACGCCTAGAGCAAGCGTTTGGTCATCGGGACGATTTTGGGATTGCATCGGTTACTATTGATCCTCAAACAGACACACCTGAACAACTCAAACGCTATGCCGAAAGCTATGAGGTTTTTAGTCCCAATTGGCATTTTTTAACAGGCTCCCAAGATTACATCTATGGCTTAGCAAATACAGGATTTAACATTTTTGCAGGGATTAACCCTAAAGTTGCGGGTGGCTTTGAACACCAAGGGTACTTCGCCTTGATCGACAAAAATGGCTATCTTCGTTCTAGGACAGATGCTTATGGAAACCCGATCGTTTATTATCTAGGGATAGATGAAGAAGAAGTCCCTGAGCAAGGTACTGACATGTTGTTAACAGATATTAAAAAGTTGCTAGAAGATGAATAAGACGAAGAGATACAACACACTTATTATACTGACCTCTATCGCGATTCCTGTGGTCGTGGCCATTCTATTTCGGGTACGTATCCCCAACGTAGAACCTTTAGATCAGCTTCCTCCGATTTATGCTACCATCAATGCATTAACAGCTGTTTTGCTGGTAGTGGCTCTAGTGGCGATCAAAAAGGGTCAAAGAATCCTCCATGAACGCATAATGAAAGTCAATATCATACTTTCACTGGCTTTTCTAGTGATGTATATTGCTTATCACATGACTTCAGACCCCACTCCCTATGGAGGAGCAGACGGCATGCGGGTGTTATACCTCACCATACTAATATCTCACATTGTTTTGTCAATCATACTTATCCCATTGGTGTTGTTGGCTTATGCAAAAGCATCTTTATCCGACTTTATTGGACATAGAAAAATAGCCCGATTTGCTTTTCCAATTTGGCTATATGTTACTGTGACCGGAGTGGTAGTCTATCTAATGATTTCACCATATTACGGATGAAGCGTTTAATCTTTTTAATTGTTTTTTTTAGTCTTTACTCCATACAGTCTGTTGAGGCACAGTGTGCTATGTGTAGAGCCGTATTAGAGACAGGCGCAGATACAAAGACCGCTGAACAGCTCAACGATGGAATTGTCTATCTAATGGTTATCCCTTATTTACTGGTGGGAGTTGTAGGTTATATCGTTTATACAAGAGTGTATAAAAAATAAGTATTTTTGTAACAAACCCTAAGGTCTTTCGTTACATTTATTAGCAATACCTTAATAAACAAAGCCAAATACGGCTAATCGTCTATGATTATTTTAGAAAACATCCATAAATCCTACAATATGGAGAGCAGTCCCTTGCACGTTCTTAAAGGGATCAATTTAAAAATAGAGGAAGGAGATCTAGTCGCAATAATGGGTGCCTCAGGGTCAGGAAAATCTACTTTGCTCAATATATTAGGGATGTTGGACGAAGCCAACGAGGGAACCTATACCCTTGACGACACTAGGATCGTCAATTTGACAGAAACCCAAGCTGCTCAAT
>JASFWO010000016.1:0-9725 GCA_050049275.1 Flavobacteriaceae bacterium
ATTGCTGAATTAGAAGACCCTTCAGGAACCATAACAACAGATACGCTTTCATATCGAATGGCAAAACCAGACGGTCGTTGGCTGGGCAAAGGTTTGCTTTCTAAGGAAAGTAAATTGTGGTACAAAGAAGCCATTTCTCTTCCCTATGTAGGAAACTACACGGTTCGTGTAAGGTCTGCGATGCGATATAATGAAAATGTGAGTCCGATTGAAGTATTGCCAGGGATTAAAGCAGTGGGGATTGGTATTGAAAAGTAAACTATGGCCCAAAATAAAAAACATATAAAAAAATACAGAAGTCAACTCCGTTGGTTCTGGGGGCTGTTCTATCTAGGGTTGGGAAGTTTTATAGCCATTTTTGCCGCCGCTTCTTTGGGTCTGTTAGGCGATATGCCTGAGTTTCGTCAGC
Source organism: Flavobacteriaceae bacterium (assembly GCA_050049275.1). Taxonomy (GTDB): domain Bacteria; phylum Bacteroidota; class Bacteroidia; order Flavobacteriales; family Flavobacteriaceae; genus UBA724. The sequence continues at coordinate 410 of JASFWO010000016.1, forward strand.
TCGAAAACCCAAAAACCAATTTGGCAACACAAATCATTTCATCCGATGATGTGGTGCTGGGCAAGTTTTATTTCAATGACAACCGAACTCCGTTGGGCTATGAAGAAATCCCACAAAACCTCATCGATGCTCTGATTGCCACAGAAGACGAAAGGTTTTACAGTCACGCTGGAATTGATGCCCGTGGTACAGTGAGAGCCGTTGCTTTTCTTGGAAGCAAAGGGGGGGCAAGTACCATCTCACAACAGCTGGCGCGACAATTGTTTACAGGGGTAAGGTCTAGAAACACCTTAGAGGCGATTGTCCAAAAGATAAAAGAATGGGTCATCGCAGTTCGATTAGAGAGGCGCTACACTAAAAACGAAATCATCACTATGTATCTAAACATATATGATTTTAACTACAACGCAGATGGCTTGCGATCGGCTTCGAACATTTATTTTTCCAAAGAGCCTCATGAGCTTCAACTTGATGAATCTGCCGTATTGGTAGGAATGCTCAAAAACTCTTCACTCTATGATCCCATGCGCAGACCAGGGTTGGTAAAGCAAAGAAGAGACATCGTTTTTCAACAAATGTTACGCAACGAGCTGTTAAACGAAAACGAAGTAGATTCCCTCAAACAGTTGCCCTTAAAAATCAGATATAATCCACAATCACATCGGGAAGGTTTGGCTACTTATTTTAGAGCCTACCTACAACAATATATGCGTCAATGGATTCGAAAAAACCCAAAACCTGATGGTAGTCGCTACAATTTATATTTAGATGGGTTGAAAATCTACACCACCATTGATTCTAGAATGCAGACCTATGCCGAAGCAGCCGTTCAAGAACATATGCCCAACTTGCAAGCAGCCTTTTTTAAACAAAACACCCCCGAATACAACCCCATGGCTCCTTTTTCTGAAATCGATGAAAAGGATGCCGAAAAGTTGATCGAACAAGCAATCCGAAGGTCTGAGCGTTGGAGAAAACTTAAAAAACATGGACGGTCAGACGAGGAGGCTCGTACTGTCTTTGATGCTAAAGCCCAAATGAGGGTATTTAGTTGGTCTGGTGAGATTGACACTCTTATGAGCCCTGTTGACTCAATACGATACTACAAGCATTTTTTGCGTACAGGAATGATGTCAATGGAGCCACAATCGGGTCATGTCAAAGCTTGGGTAGGCGGTATCAATTATCGTCACTTCCAGTTTGACCACGTCTTCCAAGGTAAAAGACAAATTGGGTCGACGTTCAAGCCGTTTGTCTATGCAACAGCTATTGATCAGTTGAAACTGTCTCCTTGCGATTCCTTCCCTGATGGGTTCTACTGTGTGGAAGCGCGAAAGTTTGGCAGCCATGAAGCCTGGTGTCCAAAAAATTCAGGAGACCGTTATATCGGTATGCGGACCTTAAAGAATGCTTTGGCCAATTCTGTAAACACCATCAGTGCACGCCTTATAGACATGGTGGGGCCTGGGCCCGTAAGTGATTTGGCTGCTGATCTTGGTATAGGTTCTAAAATCCCTAATGTACCCTCTATTGCGCTAGGTACAGCTGACTTAAGTGTTTACGAGATGGTGGGGGCATATGGCGCTTTTGCCAATCAAGGTATTTATGTGAAGCCTGTGATGATCACAAGAATTGAGGACAAAAACGGTACGGTGCTTTTTGAGGCGGTTCCAGAAACAAAAGATGTGATTAGTGCCGAGTCGGCCTATGTGACGGTCAAGCTTTTAGAGGGCGTTACCGAAGCTGGATCAGGAGTGCGGTTACGCCACAGCGGAGCAGAGCGATTCAATCCCGTTTTTGAGACAACCGTAACAGGATACCCTTACGAATTTACCAACCCTATAGCCGGAAAAACAGGAACCACACAAAACCAAAGCGATGGATGGTTCATCGGTATGGTCCCAAACTTAGTAACAGGAGTTTGGGTTGGTGGTGAGGACCGCGCAACCCATTTTGAAACCATCGCTTATGGTCAGGGCGCCACAATGGCTTTGCCTATTTGGGCTCAGTACATGAAAAAATGTTATGCCGACACGCTGCTTGGAGTTTCACAACAAGAGTTTCTAGCGCCAGAAGTGGTCAATATCCCTATAGATTGTGATTCTTTGGCTGCCGCACGCCGAGGTGCTATTCGAGATAGTTTTGAGGACCTTGACGATTTTGGCTTATAATTCTGGAGGTGATTGACTTTGTGCCAATTGGCTGTTATAAAACCTTTTGTCACCTGTGACTTCCTTGCCAATCCAATTGGGGAATTCTATGGATTCGTCTGAAGATATAAGTTCTGCCTCGGCCAATATCAACCCTGAAAGCAAGCCCTCAAAAACATCAACCTCAAAGACATGGTCTCTATGCGGCACTTGGTGGCGGGTTTTTTTAATGACATTGCCCACACACAAAGAAATCAGTTGCTCTGCTTCTTCGTGAGAGATGGAATGCTCAAACTCCAAACGCGTATCTCCTTTTTCGTTGGACAGGCCTTTTATTGTTAAATGGCACTGAAGGTCGGAGTGGCGAACACGAACGGTTCTGGCTGGGTCTAGGCTTAGATATCCCTGTGTAATACGACGAGAGCCTTGGCTGCACGACAGACACTCCTCTATGTTAGAAACCAAAAACTTGCGCTCAATCTCAACCATTGCATTCATTTTTTCAAATGTACACAATCAATCTATGTGTTGGTTTTGAATGTATGGCGGCTAAGCTTAATAAACACATTTGATAAAGGCTGTGTTTAAAGGAGAGTAACGGCCCTACAGGCTTTACATGACGATGAATTTCTAAATTTAGAACTCATGATGTTGATCCCAAATGTAAGCTGATGACTGTTAAAGGGCGTAAAGTTGATGGTCTCTAAACTTTGCGTATAAGCATATGAAAAAGAAAAGATCCCAAATTCAGCGCCTATTAGGGCGGTCGTTTGTTGGTGTTTTTGACTGATGAAATTGCCTGAATTCAAATAGGTGTTGGTGTCTAAGCCCGCCCTGTAAGAAAACCCTATCCAAGCGTTTAAGTTTCGTAATTGGTGATGAGATTTTAAGTTGAGGTCATAGCTAGGAATGTCCACATATTGCACAGAATGGAGCATAAATGAGGGCTCTAAAGTCCATGCAGTAGATAAATCAACAAAAACTCCAGCATTAAACAACAGGCTTCTTGGTTTATCAAGGGCTACCGAATCCGTAATATCCGTTCCGAGAAAAAAGAAGTTTTTAAATGTCATGTGGGTGTAAAAATCTTGTCGGTTATAAGAAAATCCGACGTCCATATGCAAACTCCTAGATTGGACAGTTGTGCCTGTAAGTAGGGGGTCTCCTAGGGTGGGATCAAACGTTGATTGATCGTGGGTGTTGTTGACACCTCCAAAGCTTAAGCCAAAGGACAATTGGTTAATCTCCACATTGCTACGATAAAAGTTGATGTGGTAAGAGTAGGTAAGCAATCCGCCTGTGCGGCTTTGAAACCCATTTTGGTCTCTAAAAAAAGTGGCTCCCATACCGCTACGTCTTCCCAGCCTGCTGTGACCGTTAAGGGTTTGCAGAGCAGGCGCATTTTTAGTGTCTTGCCATTGTGCGCGGTGGGTAAAACGTACTTTGGCGCCTTCAAAATGAGCTCCAGCCATGGCAGGGTGAAGCAAATAATAGTTGTCCGTTAGATAGTCTGAATAGATGGGTAATTGGTATTGTGCGTTTGTGATGATGGGATAAAAACAGATGATGAAAAAAACACAGAGCCAAAAAAAATATCTTTTTTTATGGTCAATAATAAGCAATGTGTTTTTCATATCTTGAAACAAATTTAACAATCTAAAGTTGAGGCGTTGTATTTTAATACATTTTTGTCTGTTATTCGGAGTGCATTCGCTTATGGGACAGCTCAGCACACAGCATTATATTCCACCTATTTCGATCTCACAGGAACAAGGCAACAATACTCCTAATGAACAGTGGATTTATATTTCCACTCCTAGTACTTCTCAGGTTTCTTATATCATAAAACCGATTGGTGGGGGTGATGACATCATTGGATATGTATCAAATGACAGCCCCGCCAAACACACCACAGAAACCTCAACCGACCCCTATAACACGCAGCTCATTGTAGCAAGCAGAGATTCAGGTAGTCGTTTATCTAACAAAGGATATCTGATAGAAGCCGAAAAACCCATTTATGTTTCTGTAAGGTTGGCAAGTGACGCTCAGGCAGGAGCTTTGGTAAGCAAAGGGGCAACCGCTTTGGGGCAGGAGTTTTTGTTGGGTTCATTTTCCAACCTAACAAACAATAACAACGGGTTAGCCAATTTCTTTTCTTTATTGGCGACTGAGAACGACACCGAGATTGAAATTAGGTTTCCGAAAGTTGTGTTTCTTGAAAATGTTGGTAGCACTGACTTGATCTCAGTAAGGCTCAATAAAGACGAGGCCTATGTGGGTATATTAGATGTGTCAGAAACACTCAATAACCGAGATGGTTTACTTGGAACCAAAGTCACATCAGACAAGCCTATTGTTGTGAATACAGGAAGTGCGGCGGGCAGTAATGGTCCTGGGAATGGTAGAGATTTTGGTATTGATCAAATTGTTGACACGCGGTTTGCTGGCAAAGAATACATCTTTATTCGAGGTGCAGGCAATGATGCTTGGGAAAATGTGATGATCATACCCACCCAGCCCAATACATCAATCCAAATAAACGGACGCGACCCTGAGATTATCACTGGGGCATATCTTGGGATTGAAGGGCAATTTTATGATTCTGATGGAAATATGTTCGTTCAAAGCGACAAGCCTGTGGTTGCTTACCAAGGGATTGGAGGTGTCCCTGACAGTGAGCCCAATCAGGGAATGTTTTACGTTCCTCCTCTGAGCTGCAGCAGTCGGGGAGATGTAAACAACATACCGCTGATAAATGAAATCGGAACCACATCGCTCAACGGCAATCCTTGGCGTGGCGCTATTGGGGTGGTTGCAAAAACTGGAGTGGAGGTTTGGGTCAATGACCGTAAACGGTCTGGAACGGTTGTGTCGGAGCGTACGGACTATTCGACTTATCTTATCAACAACCTCGAGGAGAGCACTTATAGCATTCGCAGCGATGACGAGTTGTATGTCTCTTATTACACATACAGTGGGTATGCGTCTTCAGGGAGTTTTTATTCAGGGTTTCCTACTGATCCAGAGTTTAGTTATGAAGTCAATCTAAACTCTCTTGGAAATTGTCTGCAAAATGGCGTGGAACTTACCATCAATGGCACTGAAAATCTTAATGATTTTGGATGGTGGTATAATCCTACCTCAAACGCTGATCCGGGAAGTTGGGTAGATTTGAATTTGTCGTCTACAATGTTGATCCCTTCATCCATTGGTTGGTATCAGGTGCGTGGCGAAATAAACTGTCCGGAAGAATTTATACCTCTTTCTTCTGAGCCTACTTTTATTGGAAATTGCCCCCCAGATGAGGATAATGACGGAATCAATGACAACATTGACCGAGACAATGACAACGATGGGATTCGTGATGAAGTAGAGTCTGCAGGGAGCATCCTTATAAACCTAAACACTCCCACATCGCCTACGCTTAATCCGCTCACATCTAGTGGTGCCGTTCATGGCGTAAGCATAAGCTCTGTGTTGAATTCACAAACCGGAGCCTCTTTTGTTGGTGATATCGATGGTTCTTTTAAATCAGAAATTGTGCCCTCTGTTTCAAAAAGCCAAAGCTATAAGCTCCTTTTTTCTGAACCAATAAACTTGATTTTTAAACACAAAGATGGGGTAGCACACAATGTTATTTCAAAAGAATTTTTCAGCCTTTTGTCAGAAGACGAAAACATTACAATAAGCTTGCTAGACCCAGATGACCAACTGTTGGTGGACACCAATTTTGACGGCGCTTACGAATCAGGCATTACCGAATATACCTCTTCAAAAATCTTTTTCAGGTTTAACCCCGCCGCGACTTCTGGCCCATTGACCTTTCGGTTTGTAAGTGCCTCAAATAATGGGGTTGTTTTTGTACATGAAACATCTAATATTAGTGATTCATCCGCTTTTGAAGGGGTGTTTTCTGTAGTCAATTACCACTTAGACAGTGATGGAGACGGTCAGGCAGACGGTTATGATTCCGACAGCGACGATGACGGATGCTCAGATGTGCTTGAAGCAGGATTTGCCGATACGGATGGGGACGATAAAGTTTCAGCTGGTCCCTTGACATTTGATGACGGAACCGTGGACGCTCAAGGCCTTGTCGTTGGACATGATTATGCACAACTTCCAGATGATAATGACGCCAATGGAGTGTATGATTTTCAGGAGTTTAATAGTATTGTGATTAACACACCGCCTGTAGACGTCTCACGATGTGAAGGAGATATTGCCCTTTTTCAAGTGAACTCGGACGGGACTAATTTTCAATGGCAAGTTTTAAATGCCTCAGGAGTTTGGGCGAATCTATCGGATGGCGGAAACTATAGCGGAACAAATACCGCTCAACTACAAATAGACAATTTGACAATGGATCTAAATACCTCAGAGTATCGGGTAGCTGTGTCTAAAAATGATTTGGTTTGTCCAAAGTATTCCAGTCCTGCAAAACTCGAGGTTACCCCACTTCCAGCCCCTCCTGTTCTAGCAAGTTCTAAATACGGGTTTTGTGAAGACGCCAACCCCACCATTGGTGATCTTATAACGGCCATCGGTGCAAATGTTTTAATATATGACACTACGACCGCAATAATTCCTTTGCCAAGCGCGACTCCTTTGAGTTCAAGTGTGTACCACCTAAGTGCATTGGATCTACTGGGTTGTGAAAGTGCTGGGCGTACAGAAGTAGAGGTGGTTGTTGAAGAAATCATAGTATCACAGCCTAATATATTAAGTCAAGAGTGTGACGAAACAGATGGTGTAAGAGACCTAAAAGTACTCACCAACCTTCGTATTTTCGAGCCTTTTATTTCTTCGGACTATGCCAATCAACAGTTTCAATATTACTTTGATGCCGCCCACACCGATGAATTGTCAGATCCTAGCAATCATATCAATGTAGATCCAAGTGATGGAATCACTCTTTTGGCAAGTCAAACAATTTATGTAAAGATCACAAATGTCTTTGATGCTGATGTGTTGGTTGTAAGTCAATGTGAGGCCTCAGCGGAAATTGTTTTGGAAAGATCGCTAGCAGAAATCCCAGTCCCTGTTTCAAATGTCTATTATGCCTGTGAAAGTACAGACCCTGTTGAAGTTGACGGAAAAACAAGTTTCGACGCTTCCATATTTAACGACCTGAATGCCTCTCTTTTGGCCATTACTGAATTTGCAGCACAGCCCAATTTAAAAATTCGATATTATGGTTCTCGCGATGATGCCCGAGACAAAAAAAATGTCATAGCAACAAATACAGATTATATCAATCAATACCCTTCTGTAAGTGGGATCAACTGGTCAGACGAGATTTGGGCCAATATTTCTGTCGAAAGCTCAGGGTCGTTTACTTGCTTTGGGTTTGCCAAAGTAGCTGATTTGATAATCGTTCGGTCCCCAGAGTTTGATTTAGACTCTGGTGCTGTTTTTTGTCTAAACGAAGGTACTTTGCTCATTGAGTCCAAAAACCCTTTAGACACTTACGATTATAGTTGGTCTCACGTGGACTCTTTAGGCAATCCGACTTCATTCTCATCGTCCTCTTCCGATATTACAATATCCACTGGTGGAACCTACACCTTAACGGCGACCACGCAAGGCGCCGCCGCTTGTTCGATGTCGAAATCCATTGTTGTGTTGGAGTCCGAATTGGCCCAACTAAGTCAGGAATCACTCATTATTACCGACCTTAAGCCTAATAATGAAAATACCGTTTCCGTTGATGTTTCAACCCTTGGTTTGGGAGATTATGAATATGCTCTAGATTCGGGTCCCTTTCAAGACAGCCCAATTTTCAACAATGTACGCCCCGGGACACACACGCTTGCTGCAAAAGACAAAACTGGATGTGGAACCGCTTTTATCGACTTGGCCATTGTTGGATATAACAAATATTTTTCGCCAAACAACGATGGCATTAATGACTACTGGAAGATCCTGGGAGTCAATGGAACATTCTTTAGCAACTCTAAGGTATTTGTTTTTGACCGATATGGTCGATTGTTATCACAGCTAGATAACAACGGCCCTGGCTGGGATGGAACTTTTAAGGGCAGCCCCATGCCTGCAGATGACTATTGGTTTCGAGTTGAGCTTGATGACGGAAGGGCTTTTGATGGTCACTTTAGTTTAATGCGTTAAATCTCGTATATTTAAAAAAACAAATCTAGATATGGCTACTTATAGATGTAAAAAATGTGACATGGCGGTAAACGCTAGTTGCGCAAAGTGTGACACTCCTCTACGTAATAACAGCATCATAACTGATGATGGACATTCCGTACAGGTGTCTCAATGTCCTTCTTGTGAAGGAATGATCAAATCGCCGCTGTGTTGTGGTGATGATATGTCTTGCGAAGTTTAAGAATCGCTTTATGAAAAACAACCCCATTTCTGTTTTTGGCCGCTGGGCCGAGGACGGGCGCGACGAGGGTATGGCAAAAGGGCATCTGCCTGCAGTAGACCATATGCTCGAAGTGGCTCTAGACGGACTTAAAAATTTTCGTTTCATTGATGCTGGGTGTGGCAATGGGTGGGTGGTGCGCAAAGTTTCACAACTGCCCGAATGTAAAGATGCTCTTGGGGTTGATGGGGCTGAAAAGATGATTGAAAAAGCAACTTCTCTAGACACAAAAAACAACTATGAGTGTGCAAATCTGATGAGCTGGCAACCGAAAGAAACTGCGGACTTGGTGCACTCAATGGAGGTTTTTTACTATGTCTCACATCCCGATCAACTCATCCAAAACATATACAAAAACTGGCTCAAAAAAAATGGCCGACTAATCATGGGTATCGATTTTTATACAGAAAACACCGTGTCACACAGCTGGCCTGAGGATTGTGGAGTACAGGGAATGCAACTCTTCTCAGAAGCAGAATGGCAAGGCTTTTTCAAAAATGCAGGTTTTATAGATGTCCGTTCGTGGCGGTTTGGCGCTACAGAGTGCTGGAAAGGAACACTGGTAGTAATGGGTGTGAAATAAAAAACCCCTCCATAAAGAAGGGGTTTGATATAAAAGATTTTTAATACTTAATTTATTGTTAGTACAAAATCAGATGAGACTATTAACTGTTGGTCTCTAGTCATCAGGTAGAATAACATTGAGCTGTATGTGTTAGATCCTTGTGGTGGAATTTCTACGGTGTACTCTTTAGGCTCTGTTCCAGAAATT
>JASFWO010000143.1:0-3112 GCA_050049275.1 Flavobacteriaceae bacterium
ATCTAGAAATTTTTATAAAAATACAATCCAAAAGCTTGGCATTTCACATCAAAATAAAAAACTTTTCAAGTCCTTTTTAACCAATTTTATCCGATGATGGCTCCAGCAATAATTGCCGATAATATCGAAGCCAAAGTTCCTCCAACAAGGGCTCTAACTCCAAATTTAGACAACACTTTTCGTTGTCCAGGTGCCAATGATCCAATGCCGCCAATTTGAATTCCTATAGAAGCAAAATTGGCAAACCCACACAGCATATAGGTTGCCATGATCACTGATTTTTGATATTGTAAGTGTATAACATTCATTGGGTTTTTGAGTTCTGCGAGTTGTATATACCCTACAAACTCACTTGCTGCTAATTTGATGCCTAAAAGTTGACCCATAGGCATAATGTCTGGAGTTGGCACACCCATAATCCACATCAGCGGAGCGAAAATACTCCCCAGAATGGCCTCAAGAGAAAACTGATCATATAGAGTATTTGCAGCAAACCAATCATTGAGGTTGGTCCAATCACCTACCCATCCTAATATCCCATTGGCCATGGCGATAAGAGCTACAAAAACCAACAGCATCCCACCGATCGTAGCTGCTAAACGCAGCCCTTCTACCGTTCCGTTAGAAATGGCATCCAAAGCATTGGTGCCAATTTTTTCCATGGAAACGTTTATTTCATTGTTGATGGCGTCGGTTTGTGGATAAAGTATTTTAGAGACTACAATTGCTCCTGGAGCAGCCATTACAGACGCCGCTAACAAGTGTTTGGCAAATTCAAGACGCATTTGAGGATCGTCTCCGCCTAAAAAACCAATGTAAGCAGCCAAAACACCTCCAGCAACAGTAGCCATGCCTCCTATCATAACAAGCAAAATCTCAGATTTGGTCATTTTTTCTAGATAGGCCTTTATCATAAGGGGTGCTTCGGTTTGCCCTAAAAATATATTGCCAATAACAGACAGGCTCTCAGCACCAGAAATATGTAAAATTTTAGTGATGGCTAGCGCTAGCATTCGCACTACAAATTGTATGATGCCAAGGTAAAACAAAAGGGAGGTAAGTGCTGCGAAAAAGACAATCGTTGGTAGGATTTGAAAAACAAATATAAATCCATAGGTGTCAGTGTTCATTAAATCACCAAACAGAAAAGTACTTCCAGCGTTTGTAAAATCTAGGATGCTTACAAACAGCTTCCCCATGGTTTCAAACACACGCTGTACCCACGAAATTTTAAGAATACCAATGGCCAAAATAAGCTGTAGTGTGAGGCCTAAGCCTACTGTTTTCCATGCAATTTTTTTTCTATTGGCACTACACAAAAAAGCTATGATTAGTACTACAAAAAGACCCAATGCGCCGCGAAGTACACCTGCAGTTGTGATTCCACTACTTGGCACCAATACATCTTGGCTCAACATTCCAATTATGCCCATTAATTTTTATTTTTTATCCTTAGTTCGTTTTGAGATTTCGTCCCGAAGCCGGACAGCCAATTCATAATCTTCTTTTTTGACTGCTTTTTTAATGGCTGCTTGGAGTTCTTCGACACTCAAACGGCTAAGTTCCTGATTTGAGGACTGGGGTATATCGGATTTTGTTTTCTTTTCTTTTTCTTGCTCATCCATTGTGATTCCAGCCTTTTCCAAAACTTGGTTGTGCGCAAAGATGGGCGCTTGAAATCGAAGGGCTAACGATATTGCATCAGAAGTTCTGGAATCTATGATTTCTTCAATCTTATCGCGCTCACATATCAAGCTAGAATAAAATACTCCATCGACCAATTTTTGGATGATTACTCGTTTGATTATGATGTCAAACCGCATCGAAAAATTTCGAAACAAATCATGAGTAAAAGGTCTTTGTAATTGAATGTCTTTGTCTAAAGCTACAGCAATGGACTGAGCCTCAAATTCACCAATCACAACAGGAAGTTTGCGATCTCCATCTACTTCATCCAAAATAAGTGCATATGCACCACTTTGATTTTGGCTATATGAAATACGATTAACCCGCAATTGAATCAAGCTCATAATAGATGTTGTTGCAACCATTTCATGGTTGGCTCTAAAATATGGAAAATAGCTGATTAAACGGAGCCTATTTGTAAAGCTTTTAATTTTTCAGTTAATCTTGGCACAACATCAAAAGCATCTCCTACTATTCCGTAGTCAGCAGCTTTAAAAAAGGGAGCCTCTGGATCTGTGTTTATTACGACTTTTATTTTGGAGGCATTGATGCCGGCCAAATGCTGAATGGCCCCTGAGATACCAATAGCAAAATAAAGGTTGGTAGCAACAGGTTTTCCAGTTTGACCTACATGCTCACTATGGGGTCGCCAGCCCATGTCTGAAACAGGTTTTGAACAAGCTGTTGCAGCTCCTAAAACCTCGGCCATTTCCTCAATAATTCCCCAATTTTCTGGACCTTTTAAACCACGCCCTGCCGAAACTACAATATCTGCGTCTGCAATAGAAGCTTTTCCGGTAGTTTGTGAAACATCAATTTGAGTCATTGTTTGATCTGGGATATTTGGTTGAAATTCTACAACCTCAGCACTGACTTGATTTTCAGTAGCTCCAAAAGCATTGGTTGACAGCCCTAATACATTCATATTCGCGTGGAGGGTTGTGTGTGAAAAAGCTTTGTTGCTAAACGCCGTTCGCTTAACGGTTGTGTGGGCTCCAAAAACTGGAAGATCTACAACATTAGACACATAGCCCGCGTTTAGTTTGGCAGCCAATATGCCTGCCATATATTTAGCATTGGCGCTGCTGCTGATGATGACTAGGTTTGACCCCTCTTGTTTTACAGCTTGTGTTGCAATCTCACTGTAGATTAGCGCGTCAAAATATGGGAAAGTCAAAGTTGTGTTCAGAACCTTATCTGCTCCGAAGTTGCCTAGCTCACCAGGTTCATCACAATTTATTGCTACTGCGGTAACAGTGGTATTTTGATGGGTGGCAAGTGCTTTTGCATATGAAACAACTTCAAAGGCATTTTTTTTAAGCTTGCCGTTTTCGGATTCGGTTAATACAAGTATAGACATTGATTTTTTTATAGGACTTTAGCTTCGTTTTGTAATAGATCAATTAACTTGTCTAGATCATCTGCT
>JASFWO010000017.1:0-9590 GCA_050049275.1 Flavobacteriaceae bacterium
GCGTTCCAAAGGTGGAGTCATAGATGAAGCCGAATTATTGACAGAAACCAACTACCTAGACGAACAAGTTTTCTTGGTTCAAAACCAAAATACAGACTTTAACCTTCGCTTTTCAGCTGAGGGCCAACAATACAACACGCGTGATCTAAATTTTACACATATCTCCGAAAACAATCGCTTAACAATGCGTGCTGTAGTAGGTTCAGGTTACTTAGATTTTGTTTACACTCTTCCCAATGACGGGTATCGTTTGAGTTTTGACGTACAAGCCAATGGCTTTAGTGCCGATTCAGATGCTGAACTCTTTTGGTCACAAGACGGCTTTCGACAAGCTTTAAGCGCAGACTATGAAAATAGATATGCTCAATTGGCTTATCAATATGAAGATGATAAAGTAGGTACTCTTTCTGCTATGGGAGATGATGATGACCGTGACAAAGACATTTCATGGATCGCTTACAGACATCACTTCTTTAGTATGATTCTAATCCCTGAGAAGAGTTTTAAGAATGCCGACTTTATTTCCGAATCACTTATTGATGAAGATGACAGTGATGCTTCTGAATTTTTAAAGCGCTTTGAAACCCAGACTAACCTAGATGTGCGAAATGGACAGCTCAGTGCCGCTTTTGACTGGTACATAGGTCCTACAGACTACAACATCCTCAAACAATATGATGAAAACATATCAGAATCCATCTCTTTCGGTTGGGGGATTATCGGGTGGATCAACCGTTATGTCTTTTTCCCTTTGTTTGGCTTTTTAAGCGGGTTTTTGCCTTTTGGAATTGCCATTGTTGTCATGACTGTGATTGTGAGATTGGTGCTTTCGCCTGTGACTTATAAATCTTATTTGTCTCAAGCAAAGATGAAAGTACTTCGCCCAGAAATCACAGAACTCACCGAAAAATACAAAAAAGATGCGGGTCGTAAGCAGCAAGAAACCATGAAGCTTTACTCTAAAGCAGGTGTTAACCCAATGGCTGGATGTGTGCCGAGTTTGTTGCAATTGCCAGTCTTCTTGGGGTTGTTCTATTTCTTTCCGGTAGCCTTCTCCTTAAGAGGAAAATCTTTTTTGTGGGCAGAGGATTTATCATCTTACGATGCTGTACTCGATTTGCCATTTAACATTCCCTTTTATGGGGATCATATAAGCCTGTTTCCATTGTTGGCTTCGATTGCCATCTTCTTTTATTCCAAAATGACCATGGGGCAGCAAATGCAATCTCCACAGCCTGGTATGCCTAATATGAAAATTATGATTTACCTCATGCCAGTAATGATGTTGTTTTTCTTTAACAACTACGCCAGTGGTTTGAGTTTGTATTATTTTGTTTCCAACCTGATTACCATCTTTATCATGTTGGTGATTAAGAATTACATCATAGATGAGCAAAGAATTCATTTGCAAATTCAAGAAAACAAAAAGAAACCCAAAAAGCAAAGTCGTTTCCAACGTAAGATGGAAGAAATGATGGAGCAAGCAGAGCAGCAACGCCGTTCTGGGCGTCGCCGATAGGCTGCATTTTGGTTACCTTTGTAGCCTGATGTCTTTTCAAAAAAAACGTATTGTCGTAGGTCTCTCTGGGGGAGTAGATTCTTCAGTCACAGCCTATTTGTTAAAAAAACAAGGGCATGAGGTCATCGGTTTGTTTATGAAAAACTGGCACGACGATTCCGTAACCATTTCCGACGAATGCCCTTGGTTAGAAGACAGCAACGACGCTATGTTGGTCGCTGATAAACTTGGCATCCCTTTTCAGACAGTCGATTTAAGCGAAACCTATAAAGAGCGTATCGTAGACTATATGTTTGCTGAATACAAACAAGGACGCACACCCAACCCTGATGTCTTATGCAACAGAGAAATCAAATTCGATGTCTTTTTAAATATTGCTCTTAAATTGGGCGCGGACTTTGTGGCTACTGGCCATTATTGTCGTAAAGCAGAGGTAGAGGTTGATGGACAAATCCATTACCGTTTGTTGGCAGGGGTAGATAGCAACAAAGACCAATCCTATTTTTTATGTCAGTTGACTCAGCAGCAGCTTAGTAAAGCGTTGTTTCCGATTGGTGAATTGACCAAACCTGAAGTGCGTCAAATTGCTCAAGAACAAGGATTGATTACAGCTGAAAAAAGAGACTCACAAGGACTTTGCTTTATAGGTAAAGTTCGATTGCCTGATTTTTTACAACAACAATTACAACCCAAAACGGGAGATATTGTCAAAATTTCTGATCTACATCCTATGTATGGTCAAGTCAGGGCTGCTAATCCAGCAGCGCAATCCGAACCATATGTCTATACGTCCAATGATGGCAAAGTGGTTGGTCAACACCAAGGAGCACATTTTTTTACGGTAGGTCAGCGCAAAGGCTTGGCAGTAGGAGGTACAGCAGAGCCCCTTTTTGTGATTGATACGGATGTTGACACGAATATATTATTTGTAGGGGAAGGCAAAGATCACCCTGGGCTGTATCGAAATGCTCTATTTATTAATCAAAGTGAATTGCATTTTGTGCGCCCAGATTTGTCACCCACCATAGGTGCTTCCCAAAAAGTATTGGCCCGAATCCGTTATCGACAACCTTTGGTTTCAGCAACGCTACATCGTGTTGCCGATGGTGCTTACTTGCAGTTCGATGTTCCTCAATCGGCCATTGCTTCTGGACAGTTTGCTGCCTGGTATCTCGATGATGAGTTGATAGGTTCTGGTGTAATCGGATAGCCGGTATTTAAGGTTCCTTAAAAGTAATAAAATCTTTTTTTGAATTGATCAGAAACTTGGTTTTTTTGGCACGAGAGTGGACACTCGCGCCAGCGGGGGAACTGATAGACTCTGGTGTAATCGCCTAGAGTGTGGTAGGGCTCAGCAAAATTCTTATACAGTCTCTGAGACCGCTGGTGCAAATTCTAACTCCACTTGATTGCGAAGTAAATCTTCAAATTTTTCGGCGTTGCGAATCAGTTTTGCTTCTCCTTGATGCCAAAGGACTTCTGCAGGCCGATATCGAGCGTTGTAGTTGCTCGCCATCGTAAAGCAATAGGCTCCGGCATTGTGAAAACACAAAACATCGCCCTCTGATATCTCTGCAATACGGCGGTTGTTAGCAAAAGTGTCTGTTTCACATATATACCCTACTACAGAGTAGAAACGTTCACGCCCTTCGGGGTTTGAGATGTTTTCTATGTGGTGTTGAGATCCGTAAAGCATGGGTCGGATCAGGTGGTTAAAACCGCTGTTGACCTGAGCAAATACGGTAGAGGTGGTTTGTTTTACTACATTGACTTGAGTTAAAAAATACCCAGCTTGACTGACTAAAAATTTCCCTGGCTCGAATGCCAAAGTCAATGGCTTGCCGTATTCGTTGCAAAACTCTTGAAAACGCTCACCAAGCTTTTCTCCCAATTCTTCAATATTTGTTTCGATGTCGTTGGGGTGGTAAGGAACCTTAAACCCACTTCCAAAATCTAAAAACTCTAGATTGTTGAAAGCACGAGCAGTATCAAATAAGATTTCTGCCGCATGCAGAAACACATCAATGTCTAAAATATCACTCCCTGTGTGCATGTGTATGCCATTGATACGCATGCCCGTATTCTCAACTATTCGATAAATATGGGGAAGTTGGTGAATGCTGATTCCAAATTTCGAATCGATATGCCCTACGGAAATATTAGCATTTCCTCCGGCCATCACATGAGGATTGATTCTGATACAGACTGGTACATTAGGGTGTTTGCTGCCAAATTGCTCTAGAACCGATAAGTTATCTATATTGATTTGAGCCCCTAAAGCAGCCACTTCTTCAATCTCTTGGAGGGATACTCCATTAGGTGTGAAAATAATTTTTTCTGCTGGAACACCAGCTTGTAAGCCTAACTGTACTTCCTGAATAGAAACGGTATCTAGACCCGCTCCGAGACTGTGCATGTATTTGAGGATGCTGATGTTAGACAAAGCTTTTACGGCATAATTGATTCGCAACTGAGGTACTTGCGCGAAAGCACTCGTAAGCCGATGGTATTGCTCAGATATCTTTTCAGCATTGTAAACATACACAGGGCTTCCGTGCGTCTTAGCTATTTCTGTTAGGGCAGATGGGTTCATAAAAATATTTTCGGCAAATCTATGTTTTCAAACCCGAAGGTTCAAATATTTTCCTTTAAAACTATAAAAATACAACAAATTGTTATAAATAAAACAAAATCAATCATGGTTAACACGTGGTAATAAGGGTGTGGTTTTCTATTTTTGCAGGGCAAAATCAAACTCATGAATCTACACGAATACCAAGCCAAAGATATACTTGCTTCTTTTGGCGTTCGCATACAACGCGGAAAAGTAGCACAGACCCCTTCAGAAGCATCTCAATTAGCTCAAGCTTTGCAAGAAGAAACAGGTACCGACTGGTTTGTTGTTAAGGCTCAAATCCATGCTGGTGGTCGTGGTAAAGGCGGTGGTGTTAAATTGGCCAAAGGTTTGGATAAGGTAGAGGAGGTTGCTGACAGCATCATTGGTATGGACTTGATAACTCCTCAGACCCCTCCAGAGGGCAAGCCAGTACACCAAGTATTGATTGCCGAAGATGTGTATTATCCAGGTGATGAAGAACCCGATGAGTTCTATGTGTCTGTTCTTTTAAACAGAGCTACAGGTCGCAATATGATCATGTATTCTACGGAAGGGGGGGTAGACATCGAAACCGTTGCTGAAGAAACTCCTCATTTGATATTTAACGAAGAGATTGATCCTGCCGTGGGCTTGATGCCCTTTCAGGCACGTCGGGTGGCTTTTAACCTAGGTTTAAGTGGGGCTGCGTTTAAGGACATGACGCGCTTTATAACCTCTCTGTATAATGCATATGTAAAATCTGATGCCTCTCTGTTTGAAATCAATCCGGTTTTAAAAACTTCAGACAGCAAAATATTGGCTGTTGATGCCAAAGTGACTCTTGATGAGAATGCGCTGTTCCGTCATAAAGACTATGAAGCTTTACGAGACTTGCGTGAGGAAAACCCTGTGGAGGTAGAAGCCAAGTCCGTAGGTTTAAACTATGTAGCACTAGACGGTAATGTGGGTTGTATGGTAAATGGTGCTGGACTTGCGATGGCTACGATGGATTTAATCAAACAAGCTGGCGGCGCTCCTGCCAACTTTTTGGATGTAGGGGGGACGGCAGATGCAGCCCGTGTTGAAACAGCTTTTAGGCTGATCTTAAAAGATCCCAACGTCAAGGCGATTTTGGTTAATATTTTTGGGGGTATCGTTCGATGCGATCGTGTAGCCCAGGGAATTGTTGATGCCTATAAAAACATGGGAGACGCCATTCAGGTTCCTATCATTGTCCGTCTTCAAGGAACCAATGCGGACATCGCAAAAGAACTTATTGACAACTCTGGCTTGGAAGTACACAGTGCGGTGCTTTTCCAGGAAGCGGCAGACAAGGTGCAAGAGGTTCTTCGATAAGATGCCATAATGGCATATTTTTTAGCATTTAAAATGACATATTGACATTAAAATCCATTTGGTTTGGGTTTTGCAATGGGTGTGGTATAAATCATTAAATCCACAATTATGAACTTAGTACGTAAAACAAACCCATGGTTCCCATCTTTATTGGATGAATTTATCACCCGAGATTTGGGTGTGGACCTCGTCACTCGCAGTCAAGCAGTACCTGCGGTAAACATTAGCGAAACAGACACTGCTTTCTCCTTGGCTTTAGCAGCTCCTGGAAAGACACGGAAAGATTTTCAGATTGAATTAGATGAGCACATCTTGACCATCTCAAGTGATTCCAACACGGAGCATGAATCGAGTCATGAAAACTTTACTCGAAAAGAGTTTTCTTATGAGTCTTTTCAGCGCAGTTTTCGATTGCCTGATACGGTTAATACCCAAGCCATCAAAGCCAACTATAAAGAAGGCATCCTAACGTTGGAGCTCCCAAAACTCAAAGAAGCCATTCCTGAGCCTAAAAAGACCATTGAGGTCAAGTAAAACAAAACCGGCCAAAAGGCCGGTTTTTTTATTTCGTATTTACCAAGTGTTTTTGAAATTGTTGAATCAAATCTCGTAGCCGGGCGGCTTCCATAAAGTCTAGGGCTTTGGCGGCGGTTTCCATGGATTTACGGGTTTCGCGAATCTTGGTTTTTAATTGATCTTTGGTGAGGTATTCCAAATCTGGTTCGGCAGCTTGTGTCAAAGGTTGGGTTGTTTGTTCATAATCAAAAACTGTTTCTAGGCTTTTGTTCAGTGCTTGGGGAGTGATTTTGTTTTTGGCGTTGTAAGCCAATTGCTTCTCACGGCGATATTGGGTTTCGTCGATGGTTTTTTGCATGCTTTTGGTCACATTATCTGCATACATAATGGCTTTGCCATTCAGATGTCGGGCAGCGCGACCTACGGTTTGGGTCAATGAACGTGCCGAACGTAAAAAACCTTCCTTATCTGCATCAATAATGGCTACTAATGACACTTCGGGCAAGTCCAATCCTTCACGCAATAGATTGACCCCAATAAGTACATCAAACAAACCTCGCCTTAAATCTTGCATTATTTCGACTCTTTCCAGTGTGTCAATGTCGCTGTGAATGTAACGACACCTTATAGAAATTCGTGACAGATACTTGGTAAGTTCTTCGGCCATTCTTTTGGTCAGTGTGGTAACCAGTACCCTTTCGTCTTTTTCTGATCTTAGCTGGATTTCTTCTACCAAATCATCAATTTGATTGAGACTTGGGCGTATTTCAATCACAGGATCCAAAAGTCCAGTGGGTCGAATAATTTGTTCGACATAGACCCCTTCTGTTTGTTGTAGCTCATAGTCAGATGGAGTGGCACTTACATAGACTACTTGGTTCTGAAGGGCTTCAAATTCTTCATATTTCAAGGGGCGGTTGTCCATAGCCGCAGGAAGACGAAAACCGTATTCCACCAAATTCTCTTTACGACTTCGATCTCCACCATACATAGCGTGTACTTGTGAAAGAGTTACATGGCTTTCGTCCACCATCATCAAAAAATCATCGGGAAAATAATCCAACAGACAAAAAGGGCGGGTTCCGGGGGCACGTCCGTCTATGTAACGTGAATAGTTTTCGATCCCTGAACAGTACCCAAGTTCTCGAATCATTTCAAGATCAAAATTGGTGCGTTCTTCCAGTCTTGTTGCCTCAAGGTGTTTGCCTAAGTCTTTGAAATAGGATACTTGAGCGACCAAGTCGTCTTGAATTTGATGAATGGCATTTTGCAACACCTCAGGAGAGGTTGCAAACATATTGGCCGGATAGATGGTTAGTTTTTTGAAGGTTTCTTTAATCTCGTTGGTCACAGGATCAAAGACTTCGATGGCTTCTATTTCATCCCCAAAAAAATGAATTTTAAACGCATGATCTGCATAGCTTGGGAAAACATCTACAATGTCTCCTTTGACCCGAAAAGTACCGTGTAAAAAGTCGGCTGTCGTACGAGCATACAAGCTTTGAACCAACTGGTGTAAAAATTTTGTGCGAGCTATGGATTGATCAACCTCAATGGCGATCACATTTTTTTTGAATTCAACAGGATTTCCAATTCCGTATAAGCAAGAAACCGATGCTACAACCAATACATCTCTTCTCCCAGACAATAAAGAAGATGTGGTGCTAAGTCGTAATTTCTCGATTTCTTCATTTATCGAAAGGTCTTTTTCGATGTAGGTGCCTGTTGTTGGGATATATGCTTCTGGTTGATAATAGTCGTAGTACGACACAAAATATTCAACCGCATTGTTAGGAAAAAATTGTTTGAACTCTGAATAGAGTTGAGCAGCCAAGGTTTTGTTGTGTGCCAAAACAAGCGTAGGACGTTGAACCCGTTCTACTACATTGGCCATCGTAAAAGTTTTTCCTGATCCAGTTACCCCTAATAAGGTTTGAAACTTATCACCTGTCTCAATTCCTTTAACTAGTTGGTCAATGGCCTTGGGTTGATCTCCTGTGGGTGTAAAATCAGAAACGACTCGAAAATCCATAGTTTGGCAAAATTACCATAATTCTATCCAAATGATGCCTAATAGGTATTTAGTATTCACTTACAGATCACGTTGCTGAAGGATGCGATAGCTCATCCATAAAAAGACACCGGTCCACAACAATACAATCGCGACATTACTCCAAGAAACTCCAATATTGGCATCTAATTGTTCTCCGATTTGTCCTGCAATATTTTTGACTGCTGATAGGCGGTTAAAAGGCTGGGGTATAAGTTCTGACATACTATTTAATGGAAAAAAGGCAAACACTTGTTCAGCTGATACATATGACACAACATCCGATAGCTTCCACTTCATAAGCCCAAAAGAGATGCCCTCGGCCATTTGCCAAACAGCTAAGAAACCCAATGCAAAAGCAGAGCGTTTGATAAGGATTCCCAAAAACAAGCAAAAACTAAAAAAACCGAACAGTTTGATGAAATAAGCCAACAAATATTCGAGGTCTCTAAACACGATCCCAATTTCATTGTAATCCGAAAATCGATATCCTAAGATTAAGGAGAGTATGAAAATAAAAACAGTGGAACTTAAAGACAAGGCAACGACCATGAGCACCTTGGATTTTAGCAGTTCATATTTGCTTAGACCATCAATTAGGTTCTGTTTAATTGTTTTGTAGCTATATTCATTAGCAACCATAGAGACAATAACCACTGCTAAAAATATTTTAAATAGGGCAGCAATAAATGAGTTAAAGTGCCATATAAAAGGAAAATTAAATATTCCTTGTTCGGCGAGATGAAACTCGATAGGTCCGATGTCAAATTTGATAGCTGCAATGCTTGCAATCAAACTGAGCAATACAAAATAAGCAATAATCAGCATCCGACTCGATCGATTGGCGATCATTTTATGATATTCGATAAGCAAGAGTCTTTTCATGCTTTTGGATTTTTGGTAAGTGCTAAAAATTGTGTTTCTAAACGTTCGTGTTTTTTGATCAAATGGGTAGGTATACAATGATGTTCAATCAAATAACGACTCATCATTTCTGCGGTGACATCCTTATTTAAATAAGCTAAAACCATGTCTTTTTTATGTTTTATTTCAGAGATGTCAGTATGGTTTTTAAGAAGTTCGATTAGTTGATTTTGATCGGAGGAGGCAAGCTCAAAATAACCATGACTGGATGTGAGTGCTTCGACACTTCCGGTATATCGACTCACTCCTTCTTGTAGTACAATTACATGGGTACAGACCTTTTCAACTTCGTCTAATAAATGAGAAGCCAATAATATGGTTGTCCCTTGGGTGGCCACTTTTTGAATGATTTCTCTAATCTGAAATATTCCTTGAGGATCAAGTCCGTTGGTGGGTTCGTCAAGAATGAGTATTTCTGGGTTGTTGAGTAGGGCAGAGGCAATGGCCAAGCGTTGTTTCATACCTAGGGAAAAGGTCTTGAATCGGTAGTTTTTTCGATCTAAAAGCCCTACCATCTCTAATTTTTCATCGATTACATCGGGATTGATTTCTTTGATGAGGCATACAAGTTTTAGATTTTGTTTAGCCGTCATATACGGATAAAAATTGGGTCTTTCTATGATGGCGCC
>JASFWO010000144.1:0-3081 GCA_050049275.1 Flavobacteriaceae bacterium
TCCCATCCGAAATGCGGATACTTTTTGTGTAGGTGTTCCATGTAGGTGTCTCTTGCGGTCTTTGCCAACACAGATGCTGCGGCAATATTTAGAAAACGCCCATCGCCTTTTATCATGCATTGGTGTGGGATGTCCTCAAAGGCCAAAAATCTGTTGCCGTCCACCAAAATAAATTCAGGTCTTTGCTTGAGTTTCTTAATGGCTTTATGCATGGCTTCGATGGAGGCGTTTAAAATGTTAATTTTATCTATCCTGTTGGGAAAGACATGAGCGATCCCGTATGAGATGGCTTTTTCTTTGATTTCAATTTCTAACAGTTGTCTTTGCTTGTGGTTCAGTTTTTTTGAGTCATCAAGTTGTGCGTTTGAAAAAGTGGAAGGTAGAATAACAGCTGCTGCAGTAACTGGACCCGCCAAACACCCCCGACCTGCCTCATCGGTTCCGCATTCAATATTCGTGCTGTGTTGGAGTGTAAGTGGCATTTCAACAAAAATAATAAAACCCAACTTGCAAACCACCCATTGGATTGAAGTGAAATTTCTACCTTTACACAAAGTTTTTTATGAGGGCATTCCCGCTAATTTTTTGTTTTTTTTTGAGTTTAGCTGTGTGGGGGCAAACAGAACCAACGCTCAAAAAACCAAAAATGAGTTTATCAGAAAATCGATTCTTAGATTCAAGACCCTCTGATAGTATAACAGGGAATTTTAATCTTGGCGAACGCCAAAAAATCACCAAGACCAAACCCATTACTGACTACTTTATCATAAGTCAAAATAGAGACACGACTTATGTTGATACTACCTTGACTTTCGAAAAACTATTTAAGTTCAACGTTAGACGAAAAGATGATTTTGAACACTTGCCTCTAGCAAATTCTGGACAGGTAGTCAATCGATTGAGCTTGAAGTCAGCACCACTAGGAGCTTTGCCTGAGCCTGGTTTTTTAGCTAAAAAAGATCAATACTTTCAACCCCAAGACCTTTCTTATTATCACGTTCCGACTCCGTTGACTGAGATGTTTTATAAGACGACTTTCAATCAGGGGCAGTCCACAGACGTTCTTATAACTGCCAACCTTTCACCAAGACTAAATTATGCGATTGGCTACAGAGGACACCGCTCACTTGGTCATTACCAACATTCGCTGAGTGGAATGAGTCAATTGCGCATTACGGCGCGTTATGAGAACCCTAATGGTCGCTATCGCATGCGCTTACAGCTAGCCAACCAAAAAATAGAACAACAAGAAAACGGAGGACTCACAGCCACCTCTGTCGATGATTTTTTAAATGAAGTATCAGAGTTTGAAGATCGAGCCCGCTTGTCTGTTAAGTTTGAAGATGCCATCAATCAATTTACAGGCAAAAGGTACCTATTGGAAAATGATTATGCCTTGCTTCAAAGCCGAGATTCAATCCCTAAGCCCTTGCTTCGTTTGGGCTATAGAGTACAGACAGACTCACAAACCCACACTTTTGATCAAGACACTCAAAATGATTTTTTTGGAGATTTACACCAAAGTACTTCCGGCATTTCAGACAACATACACTATGCGACTCAACGACATGATTTATACACCGTATTCGAGCAATCTAAATGGGGCCAGATTGAGGCGTATGCTTCATCCCTTCGATATGAATACCAAACACAACATATAGCAGATGACATAAGTCTGTCGGGATCTGGTTTTGCTTTGGGTGGCAAACTCCGTTTCGTTTCCAAAAAAATAGAGACGCGCGCTCAGTTAGAACAAACCTTTGATAGTTCCCAATTGGCCAACAAAGCTTTTATAGATGTGGTTTTTCCCGATGTTAAGGGCTTGCGTGTAAGTGGTGGATTGCGGTGGCATCAATATCATCCAGGATTAAATTATGCTTATTATCACAGCGCATATCAAGATTACACTTGGGAGACAACCTTTCAACGCGCTACGCAAACCATGTTATATGGTGCTTTGAAACATTCGAAATATGGAACACTCCAAGCCCAGATGATTCGGTTGGATAATTATGCGTTTTTTGAAAAATCGCTAGACTCAGATTTTTTTCGGGTACTTCCCCAACAATGGAATTCCGCTATAAATCTCTTAAAACTTAGGTGGGATGCTCGCCAAGAGGTAGGTAAGTTTGCCCTACAAACAGAGATGCTTTACCAAAAAACGACTCAAGACAATGTGCCACTCCACCTTCCAGATTTTTTGGGTCGTGCTACTTTGTCATACGCTGACCATTGGTTTGCCAAAGCCAGTTTTGTTCATCTAGGGCTTAGTGCAAAGTATTTTTCAGAATACTATGGAGATGCCTACAACCCCGTATTGTCAGAGTTTGTAGTACAGCATCAGCGTAAAATAGGGGGAGCGCCCATAGTGGAGGCATTTTTTAATATGAAAATCAAGCAAACGAGGCTATACGTACGCGCTGAACACCTGAGTGCTTTGTGGGACGGCAATACCAAGTTTTCATCTCCCGATTACCCTTATCGCGACTTTATACTGCGTTTTGGGCTGGTTTGGAACTTTTTCCGCTAGTTCGCAGGTAAATCGCCACCTGTTTTGGTAGGCAGATTTGAAGATCCCATAAGAAATGTATCTACTTGACGTGCAGCCTCTCTACCCTCTGAGATCGCCCAAACAATCAAAGATTGCCCACGTCTAACATCCCCTGCAGCAAAAATATGAGGCACGTTGGTTTGGTAATCTTTTGTGTTTGCTTTGATGTTGGAACGTTCATCGGATTCAAGTCCTAATTGTTCTGCCAAGGTAGGCTCTGGACCAGTAAAACCAAGTGCAAGCAATGCCAATTCGCATGGCCATTCTTTTTCAGAGTTTGGCTGTTCGACAAGTTTCGGACGCTCTCCTTCTTGCTTTTCCCAGCGTACATTCACGGTTTTTAAAGCAACCAAGTTTCCGTCTTTATCTCCGATAAATTCTTTGGTCATGATGCTCCACTCTCTATGGCTGCCTTCTTCATGTGATGAAGAAGTCTTTAGCTTAAAGGGCCAGAAGGGCCATGGGTGGTCTTCAGTTCGGTGATCTGCAGGCTTGGGCATGATTTCGAAATTGGTAACGCTTTTGGCACC
>JASFWO010000145.1:0-3039 GCA_050049275.1 Flavobacteriaceae bacterium
AATCAAATCTGTTTCGTAATAACCTCTCTTAACTTTACGAACCTTGGCCATAAGCACGGGAACATCATTTTCTTTTGCCAAGCGTTCGGCTCCAGTGAAAACAGGTACTTCAGCCCCTAGAAATTTTCTAAAATAGGTTTTTGATTTCACTCTTGGAGACTGATCACTGGCAAACCCATAAAATGCCAAATGGTTCTCTGAGAGGTGTTTTTTGATGGTAAGAATGGTTTCTCTTCTGGGAATTAAATAAGCACCATATCGTCTTCGAGCCCTTCGGATCAGTTTGTCAAAATGTGGATTAGATAATGGGCTGTATATTCCATAAGCAGTATGATCTGAATAATAACCCAAAGACAGCAACCATTCATAACTCGCATAATGCCCACACATTATAAAAATAGATTTATTTTTTGCGGCTAACGATGTCAACAATTCAGTGTTGTGAACCACAAATCTCTTCTGGATTTGTTTTTTGGACATGATAAGTGACTTGAATGTCTCTAAATACATATCGCAAAAGTGTTTGTAAAAACCCTTTTCAATGGCTTTACGATGCTTAACATCCTCTGAATAACCTGCTATAGAAAGGTTTTTTTTCACCAACTGCCTTCGGTATCTAACGATATGATATAGAAAAAAAGACATACCATCGGCAACCATATACAGCAAACGGAATGGCATCAAAGCAATCCCATAAATCAGTGGCAAACTTAGAATAAAACCTATTTTTTTCATGGGTGTTAATTGGTGTAGTGTATGGTTGTTTTATTAGTTGTCAAAGATATATATTTGACATCAAAGCTGATTGGGCATGCAAATACTTTGGGGACTTATTTTAGCAAATGTTTTGATTTCTTATTCAGGATTTAAAAA
This sequence comes from Flavobacteriaceae bacterium, assembly GCA_050049275.1. Taxonomy (GTDB): domain Bacteria; phylum Bacteroidota; class Bacteroidia; order Flavobacteriales; family Flavobacteriaceae; genus UBA724. Next base: position 874 of record JASFWO010000145.1, read on the forward strand.
TACATCGTTTTTTAACCGCTATAAATTTCATGTCGGGAGCATTATTAGAGGTGAGCAAATTAGACTTTGGTCATCTGGTTTCTTACATGTTGATTCAACCCATCTGATATTTAACATGTTTACCCTTTATATATTCGGAAAGGTTGTTTTAATGGATTTAGGTGGCGCTCTGTTTATGGTTTTATATGCGTTTTCTTTGTTTGTAGGCAACTATTTTACCTTTCGAAACCATAAATCAGAAACACACTATACGGCTGTCGGTGCAAGTGGCGCTGTTTCTGGAATTGTCTACGCTTCGATTCTATTGTTTCCCGAAATGAAATTGGCCCTCCTTGTTTTCCCAGTTCCTCTTCCTGGTTATGTGTTTGGAATTGGTTATTTGGCCTACAGCTTATTTGGAATGAAAAAACAAATTGGGAACATTGGACATGCAGCTCACTTTGGAGGCGCTGTAGCAGGGCTATTAGGTGTTTTAATAATAAATCCAGAGCTTATAATAAAAGAATCACTTTTGGTAGGCTTGTTGCTCGTACCAGTAATCGCTTACGCAGTTCTCAGAAAAAGAGGTTCCCTATGATTGATTGAGTGATTTATTAATCTGGTCAGATAATTCATTTACATCACGACCCCGATAAATAACAACGCCATTTTCGTCTAACAGAAACAACTCCGGAATGGCGTTTACATTGTAATCCTTTGCAATGGGTTCATTCCAATACTTAAGGTTGGATACATGAGTCCAATTTAAATGATCCGCTTTGATTGCATCTATCCACCGGACTACATCTCTGTCTAGGGACACACTAATCATGCTAAGGCCATTGTCTTTAAATTGATTGTGCATATCAACCAAACGGTCACTTTGCATTCGACAAGGCTTGCACCAAGAAGCCCAAAAATCGATCACAGTAAGTTTGCTTTTTACATCTTTCAAAGAAACCAAATCCCCTGTAGGATTAGGTGCTTCAAAATCGGGGGCCAAAGTTCCCACTGCTGGAGAGGGTTGGTCAGCAGCATCGTTGTTTTCAGCTTCTGGATATAAAAGATCAGAAATGTTTTTAGCGGATTTTGTGGCCTTTACAGAAGAAGACAACTCTTCAAACAACTCTTTACCTTCATCTTCAGAAATCGCTTCAGTTGACAACAATTGCTCCAGTATCAAAGCAGAAATGTAGGATTTTGGATTTTCAGCAATAAACGAAACTTCAAAGCTTTGTAAATCCTTTCGCATGTCAGAAAACTGTTCTTGAAGGTCGGTCAATTGCAAACTGTCTTTTGCAATCATCGCATTGCGCATTTCATTTTGAATTCCCATTAACTCATCTATATAAGTTATAGATTCTTTTCTGTATTTAGAAAAATCTTCATTTGAAGTAGTTCCTCTAACTCGTGAGTTTCTGATGCTGTCTTTGTAGGCTTCAACAGAAATGGTTCCTGGCTCAAGAACGACAGGTAATACATCTCTTAAACCTTCAAAAAATATATAATGCATCTCTGGAATGTCTCTCTCGGATTCATAGGTAAACACACCTGCTTTTACAACAAGTGTGTCAACAGGTTTTGGCTGATTGTTGTTGTCGAGACCAACCAAATAAACTTCGGTACCATCCTCTAAATCAACACTACCATTAAGTGTGTAAGAAGAATTAGAGCAAGAGTAAAGAAAGATGATAAAAAGGGCAAATAAATATCGCATGTTGATTTTTTTTCAAATTTATGAATTGAATATCCAAATTTATATGTTATTAAACTTAATTTGATGGTTTTAGAGAGAGATTTTTTGAAATAATATAATTTTTAATAAAGTTTTAATGGTTTTTGGCTTAAGAAAATAATTTAAATCATCGTATTTTTGAAAAAATTACATTCATGGCAGGCAACAAATTTGGTCATCTTTTTACATTAACTACTTTCGGCGAGTCACATGGACCTGCCTTGGGTGGAGTTATTGATGGTTGTCCCGCTGGAGTATCTATTGATGAAGATGCCATCCAGGCAGATCTCGATCGAAGAAAACCGGGCCAATCCAAAATTGTAACCCAGCGAAAAGAACCAGATCGAGTTGAGATTTTTTCAGGTGTTTTCGAAGGAATGACTACAGGCACACCGATTGGTTTTTTAATTTACAACAGCAATCAAAAATCAAAAGACTACGATCATATCAAA
>JASFWO010000146.1:0-3037 GCA_050049275.1 Flavobacteriaceae bacterium
CCCCAAATTTTGCTACGATCATAATTGTAAATTTCTCTAAGCATCAACCTGCTCAAAAACAGCTCGTTTGTTTAGCTTACACAATCTGCAAAAATATCATTTTTAAGCATGTGTTTTTGTCTTTTCTTTGAAATTCATTTTTTATAGCTTTTTGACTGTTTTTTTAAGGGATTTTTATTATTCAATGTAATTTAACTTAAGTTTTTCATAAAACCCTGATTTAAACCATAGTTATTTAGGATTATTAGTATATAAATATTTATAGATTCTTAAATAAGTTGCCCAACTATTGGTTTTTATCGGGTTTGTTTACGATTTTTATAGAAATTTTTGACAATGTCTGTTAACGTTCTTCAAGCTCAAAGAAATTTGTATTCAAAAGGGTTTTTAGACCTGCCTGTTCCAGAAAAGCATCAGCTTGTTTCGGAAATAGAGCGTTTAAAAAAAGATCGAAACGCCGTCATTATGGCGCATTATTATCAAGCTCCAGAAATTCAGGATATAGCAGACTTCCTCGGGGATAGTCTGTATCTAGCTCGTGCTGCAGAAAATATTTCAGCAGACATGATTGTTTTTGCAGGCGTTCATTTTATGGCAGAAACTGCAAAAATTATCAATCCCTCCAAAAAAGTTGTTTTACCCGATCTTCATGCGGGTTGCTCATTGGCAGACTCATGTCCTCCAGATCAATTTAGAGCTTTTAAAGAACAGTACCCTGATGCTGTCGTGGTTTCTTACATAAACTGTTCGGCAGAGATTAAAACGATGAGTGATGTGGTGTGTACCTCTACCAATGCTGTGAAAGTTATTGAGTCAATTCCTGACGACAAACAAATCATTTTTGCACCAGATAAGAATTTAGGAAAGTACTTGATCAAAAAAACCAATCGCCCCATGATTTTGTGGGAAGGTTCCTGCATTGTTCATGAAGCTTTTTCATTTGAGAAAATTTTAGAACTCACAAAACAACACCCAAATGCTAAGTTCATTGCTCATCCAGAAAGTGAGTCACAAATTTTAGACTTTGCACACTTTATTGGCAGTACTTCTGCGCTGTTGCGATTTGTCCAAGAGGATGATTCTGATTCGTATATCGTAGCAACAGAGGCAGGTATTTTACATGAAATGCAAAAAAAATCTCCACACAAAACTTTTTTACCAGCACCAGTCGATGATGATACTTGCGCTTGTAGTGAATGTGCTTTTATGAAACTTAACAATTTAGAAAAATTGTATCTGTGCATGGAGCATCAAGCTCCTGAAGTTGTCTTAAAGCAGGAGGTTATAGAGTCTGCCATGTTGCCGATCCAACGCATGCTAAGACTGGGTTGATGCAATTAGAAACGGATTTACTTGTCATAGGTACGGGAATAGCTGGGCTGTCCTGTGCGATTTACTATGCTGAAAACCATCCAGAAAGTAAGATTACATTAATTTCTAAGCGAAATATTTCTGAAACAAACACACGTTATGCACAAGGTGGAATTGCCGTAGTCACAGATTTTTTAAAAGACTCTTTTTCAAAACATAAAACAGACACGCTCAATGCTGGCGATGGGCTTTGTGATCCTGAAGTAGTAGATTTTGTTGTAAAAGAAGGTCCACAAAGATTAGAAGAACTTCTCTCTTGGGGTGTGGCATTCGACCATAATGAGAAAGGTTTTCATCTGGGTAAAGAGGGTGGTCATAGCGCCTCAAGAATCGTACATTATAAAGATCGTTCGGGATTTCAGATTCAAGAAGGACTGATAAGTCGGATGCATGCTTTGCCAAACATAGAATTACTGGAGTACCATAGTTTGGTCGATTTGATTACAGATCACCACTTAGATCAAGATCATTTCGGACGTTGTTATGGAGCTTATGTCATCAATATAAACAATCATAAAGTTCAACGGATTGCTGCCAAAGCCACTGTTTTGTCAACAGGTGGCGCAGGACAATTATATGCTCACACAACAAACCCAGAGGGTGCCACGGGCGATGGTCTTGGGGCTGCCTATCGTGCAAAAGTTACCATCAAACATTTACAATTTGTGCAGTTTCATCCCACAGCACTCCACCCAAAAGCCAATGACAACACTTTTTTAATTTCAGAAGCTGTAAGAGGTGCAGGTGCACAGCTTAAAAACATTGATGGATTTCCTTTTATGAAGAATTATGATGTTCGTGGCGAATTGGCATCTAGGGACATTGTAGCCCGTGCAATTGACTCTGAGCTCAAAAAAGCTTCATCAGAATGGGTTTGGCTCGATTGTACATCCATTTCTAAGGAAGTCATGGAAGATGAATTTCCTACCATCTTAGACACTTGTCGATCGATCGGAATTGACCCTCTGAAAGACCCCATCCCAGTAGTCCCTGCAGCCCATTATTTCTGTGGAGGGATTGCTGTGGATCAATTTGGACGTACGGACCTAGATGGTTTATATGCGATTGGCGAGTGTTCTCAAACGGGTTTACATGGTGCTAATCGCTTGGCATCAAATTCCTTGCTTGAAGCATTGGTTTTTGCCAAAAGATCTGCAGATCAATTATCTGAGGAGATGGCTCATATTCCTTATGATGGATCATTTTTAACATCCATTCCTCGGTGGAAAGATCAAGGGTATGTATCCACAAAAAAAACATCTGATTTGGATTTGATAAAGAAACAATTGCAATCCATAATGAGTAAATATGTGGGAATTGTTCGTTCACGTGAGGGCTTGAATAAAGCTTTTCAAGAAACACAAAATCTTTTTCATCAAATCAATACGATATACAACACCAAAACATTGTCCTTACAACTTAGTACCTTGCGCAATATGATAGCTGTAGCGCATTTGCTCATTGATCAAGCACAAAATTTTTCACAAAACAAAGGCACTCATTATATAGCTGATGACATTTAATTTTTTAAATCAACACAAAGAAGCGCTTCATAGTTTTATCACCCAAGCTTTGTCAGAGGATATTGGTCAAGCAGATCATAGTACCCAATCTACGATTGGGCCCCATACCCAAGCAACAGCTCAGTTGTTGATTAAACAAGAAG